>NZ_BALY01000012.1 GCF_000615445.1 Lactobacillus hamsteri DSM 5661 = JCM 6256
GACCTTAAGGAATTTGTAGCAGAATTAATAGATAATGATATTAATCTTTATGAAAAAAAGGTTGATTTCAAGTTTGTGGATGATGAAAAAAGTATAGATTCAACTCTTCCAGCTCTTGTATTTGTTCCTCATAAAAATTATTTTTTAAGTATGCAAAAACATTTGCGTAAAGTTAATGAAAATCCACAACTTAAAGTTTATGATACTTATTTTGATAAAATTAATTCATATGCAGTTCAGCATATTGATTTATCTGATTTCTTCTATATCAAGGAAAGAAAATATAGCGATTTAAAGAGAAGCCTTAAACGTAAACCTTCAAAACTTATACAAGAATTAAATACAACTATTCGTGAATTGTGGTTTAAAGAAAATAGAAAAAAGGGTCTCCTAGTATCTACATTTTCTGATCATAAAGTTGGATTTATTATGTTAAATAAAAACTTTAAAACTAAAAAAGAAATTATAGTTAGCGGAAAATGTGATGGAAAAGGTTGGCATGAATACGATAATAGGCAATTACGACAAGATCCTGTTTTTGAACAAAAAGAAAAGGAAATTCGTAATTTATATAAAGATCGTAAATCTGTTAACAATGAAATGATTATTTTTGATTTGGAAAATCCAGAAAAATTTGCGATCCTTACAAGGACTCCGTTGCGTGTTTTACCGTCAGCAGAGGCTACTAAATTCAAATTAAATTTGTTTGATAAAAACGTAGAAAAAACGAAAGTTAAATCCTTTTTAAAAGCAGTTGATGAATCGCCAATAATTAATCTTCAATTAATTTCTAATGCATTAGATATGATCGACATGTCTTCCAAAATGAAGTACAGTTTAAACGATATTTATTTAATGGTTCGTTCAAAAGGCTCAGATCCTCAGAAGGTATTTAATGATGTCGAAGGCAAGCTAAATAAATGTTTACCTAAAGGGAACGGACTAAAGGAATTTAATAAACTGTGTCATAAATATTTCGGTCAAAATATATTTATGAGTAAATCTAAAGATAGTGGTTTCGGTGAAAATTATGCAGGCTTTCTTGATTTAAATTATGCTATTTTTCTAAATAATAATCATACAAAACTGCTTTTTTCAGCCGGAGTGATAGAAAAGAATTTCCAACAATCCTTTTCTAAGAATCCCGTTATTTATCAATTTGAAGGATCTGAAGAAATTTGTGAAATTATTAAAGACAATTTGTCAGAGCTTCTTTCTGGATTCATTCGTTTCCATCAAACTTCGGTAACTTTCTTTCCTAAAAAATATCTTAGTCAAAAAATAGATGAGATTATTTATACTAAAAAGCAATATGAGAATCAACAGCTTTTAAAAACAAATCAATTGATAAGGATAGAGGATTTGCAGGACGATGAATAGGTAAGGTAAAATATAGTAGTTTAATAAAAAATAAAGGAGTAGTGATCTTACACTACTCCTTATTTGTTTGTCTAAATTCTTTTTCTTTTTGCTTTACTAAAATTCTATCAATTACGTCAGAAAGTTTTGTGCTATTAAGCTTGGCTTTAGCAGCAACTTCTGCCTGACTATAATATTCTTTCAAAGTTTCTTGAATATTGCCACCAACAATACACTGAGGATTTGTTTTGTGGTCGATTTCAAATAGAGGTTTATCTTTTTCAATGGCTAAATAGACATCTAATAAAGAAATTTGATCGGCCGGTTTAGCCAATTTAGGATCTGGCATCCCGTGTGTTGTCTCAATCAAACCCGCGTTTTTTAATTCCACCATCAAGCGACGAACCATAACAGGGGATGTTTCAATACTAGAGGCAATATTTTCACTGGAAAGAGGAATTTTTCCTGAATAAATATTAATAAAGGCTAATAGATGAATTGAATCACTAAATCGTGTTGAAATTTTCATTAAATCATCTCCGTTTATACTACATGATGTAATTATAAAAATTACAAGCAAAATGTGCAAATTGATTGACACGCCATATTTATAGAACTATATTAAAATACACAAGCAAATTATATGTAACATCAATAATTACATATGGAGAAAAATATGAGTAAAAAGAAAATATGGTCACTTATTAATTTAATCATAATTATTATAGCAATAATTGGGATAGTTATTTGGACGAAAAAGAATGAAAGCTCTCAAAGTAAAAATGCAATAGTTATTGGCTCAAAAAATTTTAGCGAAAGTAAAATTGTTATGCAAATTTGGACGGATGCATTAAAAAAAGAGGGTTATTCGATAGAGACTAAACCTAATATTTCTAGTTCTGTGGTTTATCAAGCGATAAAAACAGGGCAAATAGATCTTTATCCTGAATATACAGGGACGATTGCTTCGACATATTTGAATAAAAATATTATTGGTAAAAATGCGGATGAAGTTAACGATATGGCAAGTCGCGGGATGCTCCATAAAAATTTAGTTACTTTGAACTACGCACCTGGTAATGATGCTCAAGGAATTGCAATTCGTACTTCAATAGCAAGCAAATATGAAATTACGACAATTTCTGATTTGCAAAAAAATGCCGATAAAATTCGTTTTGTATCACAAGGAGAGTTTGATAAACGCGAAGATGGCATTCCTGGGTTAACTAAAGTATATGGCAAGTTTAATTTTAAGAGTCACAAAGTTTATGATCCAAGTTTGAAATATCAAATTTTAGATAAAGATGAAGGTGATATTACTCCTGCATCAACTACGGAAGGACAACTTGCGACAGAAAAATATCAAGTGTTGAAAGATAATAAAAAGTTTTGGGCGGCTTATAATTTGGTGCCTTTAGTCCGAGAGCAAACTTTAAAGAAAAATCCAAAGATTAGAAATATTTTGAATAAAATTGATCGAAAGCTTACAACTTCTGAGTTGCAACAACTTAATAAAAAGGTGGATGTTGAAGGTCAAAGTTATCAAAATGTTGCTCAAAAATGGATCGATAAAAATTATTAAGGTGAAAAATGTTAACACAAATTATTCATTATTTTCAAACTTCTTCTTCTGAATATTGGGGTTATGTTGGTCAACATATATTTATTAGTTTAACGGCTCTAAGTATTTCATTGATTATTGCTTTGCCAATTGGCTACTTAGGATCAAGAAATAAAATTGTTGCTACATTTTGTCAAACTTTTAGTCAGCTTCTTAGAATTATTCCAAGTTTGGCTTTACTATTTATTTTGATCCCATTTATGGGGACTGGGATTATTCCAGCTTTAATTGCTTTAGTTGTTTTAGCGCTTCCTCCATTAATTGTTAATACCATTTTAGGTTTTAACGAAGTTTCACCAGTTTTAAAAGAAGTAGGACTTTCTTTGGGAATGACGCAAATACAACTTTTAAAGCAAATTTCTCTGCCGCTAGCTTTGCCATATATTTTGAATGGGATTAAATTGGCAATCGTTGAAATTATTTCAAGTGCGACTTTGGCAACGTATATTGGTGCCGGAGGATTAGGGACTTTGATTTTTACAGGATTAGGTCTTTATAAAATGCAATATGTTGTAATTGGTGCAGTCAGCGTGGCAATGCTATCGCTTTTATCAATGATATTAATGGATTTTTTAATTAGAAAGGTTAGAGAAAATGATCAAAAAAATTATTAAATTTGAACACGTAAATAAAAAATTTGGAAAAAATGATGTAATCTCTGATCTTAATTTTTCAATTAATAAGGGCGAATTTGTAACAGTTTTAGGATCATCGGGTTCAGGCAAAACCACAACATTGAGGATGATTAATGGTTTAGAAGTGCCAACAGTCGGGGATGTAATTGTTAATGGAAATAATGTAAAAAGTTGTAATTTGGTTGATCTTCGTCGCCATATTGGCTATGTTGTACAATCAATTGGACTTTTTCCACATATGACAATTGCCCAAAATATTGCGGTAACGCCCAATTTGCTTAAATGGGATAAAGCGAAAATTACGAATACTATTAAAAGTTTACTTAATTTAGTGGGCTTAAAACCCGAAGAATATCAAAATCGCTATCCTGTTCAACTGT
The DNA here is from genome assembly GCF_000615445.1 of Lactobacillus hamsteri DSM 5661 = JCM 6256. Classification (GTDB taxonomy): domain Bacteria; phylum Bacillota; class Bacilli; order Lactobacillales; family Lactobacillaceae; genus Lactobacillus; species Lactobacillus hamsteri. Next base: position 3,996 of record NZ_BALY01000012.1, read on the forward strand.
CAGGTGGTCAGCAACAAAGAGTTGGGGTGGCGCGTGCTTTATCAACCAATCCGCCAATTATGCTTTTTGATGAACCATTTTCCGCACTTGATGCGATTACTCGTCAAAAATTACAACACGAATTGAAGGACTTGCATAAAAAATTAAATGATAAAACTTTCTTTTTCGTAACTCATGATATTAATGAAGCTTTGTTTTTAGGCGATAGAGTGATGGTTATGAATCATGGCAAAATAGAGCAATTAGATACACCCAAAAATATTGTATCTAAACCTGCTACAGACTATATTAAACAGCTTTTGTCGACCGTTAATCAAAATAAATCATTATGGGAGCAATTCAAGTGATTAAATATTGGCAAGAAAATTATCAAAATATGTTCCAATTAACTGTTGAACATGGCCAGATGGTTTTAACTTCTTTGTTGATATCGTTTGTTGTAACAACTTTGTTAATTGCCTTATTTTTGAGAAAAAAGAATTGGTTAAATTGTTTAATTTATTTCTTTTCCTTATTATATTCAGTTCCAAGTTATGCTTTTTTTGCACTTTTAATTTCAATTACAGGATTGGGAGAAACAACAGCAATTATCGTTTTAGCTTTTTATAGCGAATATATTTTGCTTAGAACATTTATTACGGGAATTCGAGAAGTAAATCCTGAATATATTGATGTTGCTAAGGGACTAGGAATGACGCGGCGAGAAATTTTTATGAAAGTTCAACTTCCTCTCGCGATGCCAGCGATTTTTTCAGGTCTGCAGGTTGCGTTAGCTTCAACGATGGCGATAGCTACAATTGCATCGACAATCAGTGCAGGTGGACTTGGCGATTTGATGTTTGAAGGATTGCAAACAGGAAGACTTGTACCAATTTTATGGGGAACGATTCTTACTGTAGCATTAACCTTAATTTTTATTTGGATTTTAAAATTACTTAAAAATATTATTATTAGCGATTGGTTAGATGTACAGAAGGGATGATTAGATGAGAATTGCAGTAACAGGTGCAACAGGTCACTTAGGGAGTAAAACTATTGAAGAATTAAGCAAAAATATGAAAAAGGAAAACATTATTGCGTTAATTCATAATAAAAATCATGCACAAAATTTAATTGAAAATGGGTATCAAGTTAGAGAAATCGATTTTCAAAAAGCAGAGACTTTAAATAAAGCTTTTGCAGGCATCGATACTTTAATTTATGTAGCAAGCAAAACTTACTCAGTCTTTGACCGTGTTCGTGAACTTGAAAATGTTTTAGCAGCAATGAAAGAAAATAATATTAAAAATATAGTTGCGATGAGTTTTATTGCGGATCAAGAAGATAATCCCTTTGTAATGTCACCATTTTATGGATATTTACCAAGACGCCTCGCTGGAACAAATTTAAATTACGCAATTGCAAAAAATAGTTTGTATGCCGATCCGTTAATACCATATTTGCCGGAGCTAATTGAACGTAAAGGCTTAATTTATCCGGTTGGTAATCAAAAAATGAGTTTTATTAGCATAGAAGACTCTGCAGAAGCAATGGCCAAGATGGCTATAAATAATGAAATTTTGAAAAGCAGAAAAATGTATCTTTTAACTCAAAGTCGCTCGTATACGATGCTTGAACTCGGAAAAATTATGACAAAAGTTACAGGTCATGAAATTGGCTACCATCCTGTTAGTGTTGAAGAATTTGGGAAAATTTATGCTTCTGAAGGTGACGGAAATGAGCTTGCTTCAATGTATGCTGGAGGAGCAATGGGCTATTTGCATGGTTTAAGTGATGATTTTGCCCATATAACTGGACACGAACCAGAATCAATGGAACATTTTTTGATGAGAAAATATCAGAATTAAGAAACATGTTCTAGGTGAATTTTGATATAATCAGCATCAAAAACATCGGAGTCATAATAATGAAAATAATATATCGAAACGTTAAAGAAAAAGATTTAAGTACAATCGTTGATTTGGAAGCCGAAGCTTTTCATATGAGTAAAAAGATGACCGAAAAAGATATGATTGGCCGTATTAAAAATTATCCTGATACCTTTTTAGTTGCTGAAGATCAAGAAAGTGATCAAGTTGTAGGTTATACCTTTGGACCAGCATTTTCTGAACGTTATATTGAAGACGAAATCTATTTCAAAAATCATCCTAATCGTGATGTTGATCAATACCAAATGATTTTATCTCTAGTCGTAGACGAAAAGTATCGCCATCATAAAATTGCGAGTCATTTATTGAAGAAGATGGATGAGGTAGCTAGAAAACAAGGTAGGAAGGCAATTTCTTTAACTTGCTTAACAAAGCTGATACCATTCTATGAACTAAATGGTTACGTTAATGAAGGAAAGGCCGAAGATATCCCAACGCCTGAAGATGAAACTACATATAATATGGTAAAGATGTTAAAATAGCGATAATTCATCGCCTTAATATAATACATATCATTTGATAGCTTACAAAAAGTAAGATATTCTATATTTATAGATCTTATTTATTGTAAGGAGGCAAATTATGCAAATTTTTGTAGCTGGTGGCTCAGGTCGTGTAGCAACTGAATTAATTAAGAATTTGGTTGCTGATGGAAATACTGTTGTGGCAGGAGCTCGTCATGAAGACAATATTATTAATTTAGATGGCGTTCGTCCTGTTCATATGGATTTACATGCTGATGTTGATCAAATTGCTGAATTAATGAAGGGTAGCGATGCTGTTTACTTTACAGCTGGTTCTCGTGGTAAAGATTTGCTTCAAACCGATGCTTTTGGTGCTGTGAAGACTATGCAGGCTGCCAAGAAGCTAGGCATTGAAAGATATATTATGCTTAGTTCAATTTTTGCGCTTCAACCAGAAAAATGGAATCTTGATGGATTGAATCAAATAATGGATTATAATGTTGCTAAATACTTTGCTGATAATTATTTGGTAAATCAAAGTGATCTTAAATATACTATTTTGCAACCAACTAATTTAACTGAAGAACCAGCAACAGGCAAAATTAGCTTGGATGTTTCTGGAGTTACAAGTAATCCAATTCCTGACGTGGCAAAAACTTTAGCTGAAATTTTGAAGCATGATAATACTGTTGGAAAAGTAATTATGATGCGTAGTGGCGATATGCCAATTGATGATGCATTATCTAACATCTAAAACTTTATAAATTTTATCTATTATTAATAATTTTGTGAACACGAATGAAACCTCGATTTAGAAATGATATAGTCCTACTTTCATAGATAGTACAGTTTATATATTTGTACTGTCTACTAAAGTAGGACTATATCAAAAAATCTAAGTCGAGGTTTTTCATCATAATAAAAAATAATTGGGTAGTGGTTAAACTTCCTTAGTTTTCATTTTAGAATTTAATACGCATTTGTCGATTATTGAATAAACTGCCGATTTGTACAATTTTTTTATGTTCGTCAACACGATAAAAGATGCAATATTGATTGCCAATTGTAATCCGATAAGTTGATTTATTAAAATGATATTTTTTGCTGACGTCTTCACTAATATAAGGATATTCACTTAATAAATTAATATTGCGATAAATAAGAGAAACGTATTTGGTAATAGCTTTATCCGATAATTTCAATTGCTTTTCCCAATAATTTATTGTTTTACTCAAAGACGCAGCAAAACTTTTACTGTATTGAATTTGGTACATTATTTACCCCAACCGTATTTGCCAAATTGGGCTTTCATTTCTTTATCAGAAATCCAATCACCTTTATCAAAATCTTCGAAGCTTTTTTCAATTAAGTTTCGATCATGTTTAATATTTTCGGGCTCGAGGTTGATAATTACTTGATGATTTTTATTGTCAATTTTATATTTTAACTTTGCGCCTTCTTCTACGTGCCATTCTTTTGGAAAAATACTACCAACAGAATTACCAATTTTCCGTACTTTTAATTCTTTCATATATTTCACTTCTTTCAAAATAATCTTTATAAAAATTATAACACGTTATAACTGTGTACAAAATAACCTTATTAAGATAAGTTTTATTTAAATATTTGATTAAAAGTTGTCTATATTCATGTCATAACTAAAAAGAATAGCTGTTGCTTAATGATAAGTATTTCAGTTCTATTCTATTTTATTTAATAATATAGATAAGATGTAGAAGATGAAAGGAAATTCCATGAAAGACGCAAGATTTGAAAAAGCTGGCCAAATGGTAGTTAAAGATATGCCAAAGCCAAAAATTGAAAAAGATGATGATGTAATTATTCGTGTTGTTAAAGCATGTGTCTGTGGCTCAGACTTATGGTCATACCGTGATTTTGATCAAGCAGCTCCAAACTCAGAAAACTCAGGTCACGAAGCAATCGGTATCGTTGAAGAAGTTGGTAAGGATATTACAACTGTTAAACCCGGTGATTTCGTTATTGCTCCATTTACTCATGGTTGTGGACACTGCCCAGCATGTTTAGCTGGTTTTGACGGTGTTTGCATGGATCATACTGATAACTTTAGTGATGGTGATCAAGCTGAATACATTCGTTTCCAACATGGTCAATGGGCATTAGTAAAAGTTCCTGGCAAGCCAAGCGACTACAGTGAAGGAATGCTTAAGTCACTTCTTACTTTGGCCGACGTTATGGCAACTGGCTACCATGCAGCTCGCGTTGCCAATGTTAAAGAAGGTGATACTGTCATTGTTTTAGGTGACGGTGCCGTTGGTCAATGTGCAATTATTGCAGCTAAAATGCGTGGTGCCAAAAGAATTATTTCTACTTCACGCCACTCCGACCGTGCAGCTTTGGCTAAAGAATTTGGTGCAACTGAAAATATTGCTGAACGTGGTGAAGAAGGCATTAAGAAATTACTTGAAACAACAAATGGTGGTGCCGATGCTGTTCTTGAATGTGTAGGTACAGAAATGTCTAGCGATGAGGCAATGAAGGTTGGCCGTCCAGGTTCAATCATCGGAAGAGTTGGTCTTCCTCATGGAAGCAAGATTAATCCTGCCGAAACTTTCTACCAAAACAAGATTTTGGCTGGAGGTCCAGCATCAGTAACTACTTACGATAAGGAAATTTTGCTTAAAGCAGTTCTTGATGGCCAAATTAATCCAGGTAAGGTATTTACTAAAGAATATACTTTGGATGAAATTAATGATGCGTACCAAGATATGGCCGATCGTAAGACTATTAAGTCATACGTTAAAGTTAGCGATTAATTAAAAAGTGAATATTATCTAAAGAGGTTAATTCTATTATGAATTAATCTCTTTTTAGCTATAACTAAAAGTTAGCATGGCTACTTAGTTATAAATATTTCACACCTTATGTTAAAGCTAGTAAATTAGAATATGAAATCGACAAAGGAGTCTTAAATATGCAAATTAGAGTACAAAATAATGATTTAAAAATTGACTTTCAATTAAATGAAAGCCCAGCTGCGAAAACTTTAATTGAACAATTGCCACTTACTTTAGATGTAGATAATTTTGGTGACAATGAAAAGATTTTTTATCCTGATAAAAAATTGAATGTAACAGATACTAAATTAGCAGATCCGCAAAAAGGTGACTTATGTTACTACTCACCTTGGGGAGATGTAGTTATGTACTACAAAGCTACAAGTCCGGCTGGTGGATTATATAGTTTAGGTAAAGTTATTAATGGTAAAGAAAATATTCAAAAGTTAAAGGGTAGTCTTACTATTACTAAGCTAGATTAGGAGTTTAATATGAAAAGACCACATGTTACGCTTCACATTTTTACTTCCTTGGATGGAAAAATAACTGGCCAATTTGGTAAATCATTAGAAGCCAAGGACGCTGGGAAATTATTTGAAAGTACTGGTTTTAATAATAATTCAAATAATAGTTTTCATTTTGACGGATGGATTTATGGTCGAATTACTGCTCAAGAGGGCTTTGGTCAGAATAAAAAACCAGATTTAAGTGATCATACTCCCGTTGAAGCAGGCGACTATCTTATAAATAAAGGTCAAAAGCTTTACTATGCTTCTGTCAATCGTTCTGGAAAAATTGGTTGGGAAAAGAATACTTGCTCTTATGCAGGTCAAACAGCTTATGTAATTGAAATTTTGACAGATAGGGCAAGTGATGAATACAAGAATTTTCTTAAGAAAAGAAAAATTCCATATCTTATTTGTGGAAAAGATGAAATCGACTTTGAGTTAATTCTTAACAAATTATATACGATTTATGATCGACGTAATTTGATGTTAGGCGGTGGCGGAATACTTAATTGGAGTTTTATTGATCAAGGATTAGTTGATGAGATTTTATTGGTTGTAGCGCCAAGTTTTGATGGTAATCCGTTAACAGCTCAAGTTTTTAATTCTAAATATACAAAAGATCCTCATGCAATTGGATTAAAGTTGAAAAAAGCAATAGTTGGTAGCAATGGAGCTTTGTGGCTTAGATATACAATATCTTCAAATAATAGAAAGGAAAAATAAAAATGAAAAAGCAATTGTTAACAGCTATAGTAGCCGTAGGTTTAATAACATTAGCAGGTTGCTCGCAAAATAATAATTCTTCTCAAAAGATTTCATCATCTGTTTCTGCACAAAGCAAAAAAAAGCCGGTTAAGTCTAGAAAGAAAGTAAGCAGAACAAATTTAAAAATTAAGATTAATGGTCATACTGTACGCGCACATTTGAATAATTCAAGCGCAGCTCGAGCATTTTCAAAGAAGTTACCAACGACTTTGACCTTTGTTGATTTCCCTAGAAACAATTCAGAAAAAATGGCAGATTTGAATTATAGTTTGTCAACAAAGGGAATGCCAAGTGGACATGCCGGAGATAAGGGAACTATTGGTTATTGGTCACCAGATCGCAGAATTATTTTCTATTATGGTCATGTTGATTTTTATCCAGGTATTCATATTATTGGTAAATTTGACTCTAAAAATTATCAAAGAGTGATTTCAAATATGCCAAATCATACTCGTGTACGAATCACCAAGGTTAAATAATTATTACTATATCTAAAAGCTATAGTACATGCATATTTATTTATATTTCACATTGATTATTCTTGCTAGTAGAATTTAGCTAAATTCATTTAAGAGGGGAAACTTATGAGAAAGAGAAATTATTCAATAATTGCAATAGCTATTGCTGTGGTAGCAATTATCGCAGGAATTTTCATTTTTAAAAATTATTCAAAGCAAAATGAAGTTCAAGAAATAGCATCAGTTAAAGTTGAATCAAGAACAGTTCCAACCTTCTTTTTTCATGGTTGGGGCAGTAGTTATCATGCTGAAGAAGATATGGTAAAGGCAATTAAACATGCTGGTGTTACCAAAAGTGTAATTAGAGCAAATGTAACCCGAAGTGGAAAAGTTATTTTACATGGAAGACTTAATAAAAATGCGCGTAATCCAATAATTGAAGTTAATTTTGATGATAATAAACTCAGCGGTTATCAAGGCGATTATGTCAGAGCATATGAAAATGCAGGTTCACGTTATGTTAAAAACGTCATCCAAAAAGTTACTTCCAAGTATCACTACAATCAGATCAATATTGTGGCTCATTCAATGGGAAACTTGGAAGTTGCATATTACTTTAAGCGTTATCCAGAATTGCAAAAACAGATTCAGGTAAATCACTTTATTTCAATGGCTGGCCACTATGATGGAATTATTGGTGAAAATGACAAGCCAAATCAATTAAAGATTGATAAGAAAACTGGAAAGCCAAGCTTTATGAGACCTGAATATCGCGGATTGCTTCCATTGAGAAAAACATTTCCTAGAAATACACGTGTTTTAAACATATTTGGTAACCGTGAAGATGGAACTAATTCTGATGGTCCAGTTTCGAATGCTTCAGCGCGTTCACTTAGATATCTTATTAATGGTCGTGCTAAGTCATATCGTGAATTAATGATTCGTGGCAAAAATGCACAACATAGCAAGTTGCATAATAATCGTCAAGTTAACCAAGCAATTGTTAACTTCTTATGGAGATAGAAAGGATGAGCAGATAAATATCTGCTTATTTTTTTGAATAAAAATATAAGTTTTTTTAGTTTATTTGTTGACTTGAAGTTAACTCCAAGTGATATCTTATTTTCTGGAGGCAAGAAGATGACAAATTTAACTATCACAGAAGTAAGCAAAAAATATGATCTTAAACCTGATACGCTACGTTATTATGAACGAATTGGTTTATTGCCTGAGGTACCTCGAAAAGAAAATGGCAATCGTTATTATAACGAAGGGATGCAAGGCTGGATTGAAATGATTGTTTGTTTACGTCACTCTGGTGTCCCCGTTGAAAAATTAATTGATTACTCTGACATGCTTCGTGAAGGTGATTCAACTTTACAGGCAAGGGAAGATCTTTTAAAAGAACAACTTGATGAGTTAGAAATAAAGAAGAAAAATTTAAATCGTTCAATTAAAAGACTAAAGCATAAGATTTCGCTTTATGAATCTGGTGAAATCAAAAAGAATAAATCTTATTTTGAAGAATATAAAATTTTAGATGATTAGGTGATGTATATGACAAAACAAGCAAAAGTAGTCTTAGGTGCATGGGCTTGGGGCGACAACAATTCATACTTTGGAAATAATTATGATCAAGCACACTTTCAAGAAGTTTACGATGAAGCCATTAAAAATGGTTTGAACTTCTGGGATACTGCCGTTGCTTACGGTAATAGTGCTTCAGAAACTTTACTTGGCAATTTAATGAAAAATACGCTACGTGAAGAGCTAGTGATTTCTACAAAATTTACTCCTCAAATGGCAGATAATAGTGAAAATCCTATTGAATCAATGTTTAACGGTAGCTTAAAACGTCTCAATACTGATTACATTGATTATTATTGGATTCACAATGATGCGGATGTTGAAAAATGGACGCCACTTATTATTCCTTTGCTTAAATCAGGCAAGATTAAGCATGTTGGAGTTTCCAACCATACTTTAACTGAAATTAAACGCGTTCAAGAAATCTTGGGTGAAGCAGGATTTAAGTTAGATGCAGTTCAAAATCACTTAAGTCTTTTGGATAGAACTTCTGAACAAGCCGGAATTTTGGATTACTGTAAAGAAAATGATATTACTTTCTTTGCATACATGGTATTGGAGCAAGGTGCGCTTACTGGAAAGTATAACGTTGATAATCCATTCCCAGCTGGCAGTGTAAGAGCGCACGTTTATAATAATAAGCTTCCACAATTGACTGATTTGATTAACACATTGCATGAAATTGGTCAAAGACATGACTTAAGTACTGCTCAAACAGCGATGGCCTGGGCTTTAGCTAAGGGTGCTTTGCCAATTATTGGTGTAACCAAGGTGAAACAGGTTGATGATGCTGCCGGCGTTGCGCAAAGTCATTTAACTACCGAAGAAATTGAAACTTTAGAAGAAGTTGCTGATAAAGCTGGCGTAAATACTATTGGTAGCTGGGAACAAGATATGAGAGAAGATAAATAATTTTTTGAAAGGAAATAATATATTATGAAAAATTGGACTAAAGATGTTTTGGATAAATTAAATGAAGTAACTACTGTACAAAATCACCCTAATGACGATAAAGGAAATTCATTTCAAGATTATCCAATTTGGGTTGTAACTGATAACGATAAAGTTTATCTTCGTGCCGGAAAAGGCAAGGAAAGCAAATGGTATAAATCAGGATTGAAGAATGGCGGAGCAATCGAACTTGATGGTCAAAACTATGAAGTTGAATACGTAGCTGTTGATGATCCCGCAGAAATTAAGTCTGTAACTGATGCATATGAAAAGAAGTATCATGGTCAATACCCAATTGATATGATGGTTTCTGACAAATGCGCTGAAGCCACTGTTGAATTGAGATTAAAGTAATATTTAATGTAATTTATACAAAAACTCTAAAGTTAGATTAGATTCTGACTTTAGAGTTTTTTGCTATGCTATACTTATTCCAAATTACACTAAAGGGAGTATGAAATTTGAGTTTATTAGAAAATTATCATATTGCTGTACCAACAGCTTTTGACAAGAATGAAGATCTAAATACCGAAGCAACTATTAAACATATTCAATATTTAAATGATATTGGAATAAAATCTGTTTTAGTTTGTGCGTCAACGGGTGAACAGCATTCATTAACTTTAAAGGAAAAATTTGAACTATTAGATTGTTTATCAAATTTGAACTTAAATGAGGATTTTAATTTGATATTTGGTGTATCTAGTATTCGACAAAAAGAGGCTATACAGCTTGCTAAAAAAGTCCATGATACTCCAGAAGTCTCAACAATTTTGATAGGATATTCACCTTATATATTGCCAACACAAGATGAGGCATTAAAATATACCCATTTAATAATAAGTGCGGCAGGTAAGCCAGCAATTATTTATAATAATCCTTTAAGAACAGGCTTTGATCTATCTGTTGATTCTTTTGAAAAAATTGTGAATGATAATGATTTAATAGTGGGGTTAAAAGAGGCTGGCGATCCTCATAAAATTTCAGAAATAAAGAAAGGTGTTACTAAATCTTTAAATTATTATATTGGCGGTGAAAAAGAGCTAGAATCCAAAATTAAATTTGGCTATAACAGTTTGTCTTCAATTGCGGGCAACGTATATCCAAAAGAAATTGAGCAATGGTTCAGTGCTTTGCTGAATAAAGATGTGAATGATAATTATGATGATTTACAAATTAAGATTGATGAAATTTTTAGTAATTCACCACTTCCATATATAAAGAAACAAATTTCTAAAAAAGAACATATTGATTTTGGTATTTGTAGAACACCATTGGGAAATTAAGAATACAAAAAACCGTAAAGACTATAATAGCCTTTACGGTTTTTGATTTTGTAATAACTTAATTTTGATATAATTTTTTAACTAGAATAGCTGAATTGAGAAGTACAACGATTGCCGATGAAATGACGATCCATTCAAACTTTAGAGTAAAGATATTTATCATATATCCAATGAGAATTAAAGAAATAATTATAATTCCCTCGTTTAATTTAAACTTATAGCGCTCGGCATTGTAAGTATTTGCTAAAAACAAACCAATATAGAATAAAAGCATCCCGCCATAAAGGCAACTGTTAGCAAATACCATGTTGGTTTCAGGTTCATTGACTAACTTTAAAGTAACAGTCATTAAGCTTAATCCAAATAAAATAAAGTAATGTAAGTAGATCAATAAATTCCCAGTTGTATTGTCTTGTTTTTCGTTAATTAAATGATCAAATTCAGTGATATATGAGAAAAACAGTCCTGCTACGATTAGAAACACAATAATAGAATAAATTGAGAAAGAAGCCGGTTTAAAGTAATCAGCAATTCCAATAATCATTTCACCAAATGTAATAATGATCAATAGTGTTAACCGTTCAAGCAAATGACTAAAAATAATCGGATGCTTTTTAGTAACTTTTCCAGTAAAAGCAGGCAAGATCCAACTAAATAGAATTCCTAATAAAGCGATAATAAAACCAAATAAATTGTTTAAGAAGCCACCGATAAATAGAAAAACAGTCCTGATCATGGTGATTTTGAAAAAAGTTATACTTATTGTTTTATCGATAATTTCATTTGTTTTGAAATAAATGAATAAATACTGTATCCCCAAAGTTAAAGAGAGCAAGCCAGCTGCAACAAAGAAAATTCTAAGATTTTTAAAAACTGTCACTGAAAAAGAATTGGTCATAAACAAAAGGATGATCATGTTAACAAAATAAAAAGTAATATCAGTCCAGCTAGATTGACCGTAACGGTTAGTAAAGACGCTTTGAATCATCCAAGAATTGATGAAGACAATAACGACTAAGAAAAATAGTAAAAATGAATTGAGACCGACAATGCCGTGCTGAAGATTGTGTAGCAGCTCGGTAGCTTGCGAAATCATGTATGCAAAGACCAAGTCATAAAATAATTCGATCATGGAACTTTTTTAGTTAATGCCTGCTTCATGATGTTCTCCTTTTAATGATTTTTTTAATTCATTTAAAAATAAATTTTCTAAATTGGAAAGTTTAATATTTTTCTTCCAAATGACAATATTAGGATCAAATATTTCAGGCTCAAGCGGGCGTGCAACTAAGTTATTATCTAACCCTTTATCTAAAAGTCCGGCATAAGTAAGTTGAACCATATGTCCTTGCTCAGCTAATAAGGAAGAGTTAAAACTCAAATTACAATTCACGGGATTTTTAACATCATTGTTACCCCACCAATTTTTGAATTTATCGCTAACCAAGGTTTGATTGGATGAAATAATTGGATAATTCGAAAGATCTGCCGGAGTTACGGTTTTCTTTTTTTCTAAAGATAAATTTTTATTAAAAATAGCAACGAATTGATTCTTTTCTGGCAAAACCAAAGTATTAAAATCGTCTAAAGGACGTTCGCCCATAACAACGCCAAAATCAAGCGTACCATTATTAACTCGAGCTTCTACATCATCAGCATTAGCGTCAATAATCCTTATTTGAACATCAGGATGAGCACATAAGATATGATCAATAATTTTCATAATATGACGCATGGCTAAAGTCTGACCTGCACCAATTGCTAAAGTTCCCGAAACAACTTTTCTGCTTTCAAGGGATGAAGTTGTATTGTCCGTTAAGGCAACAATTTCTTGAGCACGATCTTTTAAAAAATATCCTTCTTCGGTTAAGGCTAGTTTTCGATGATTTCTAATGAAAAGATCTACGCCAAGTTCATTTTCTAAATCTTTAATTTGGGTTGATAAAGAAGGCTGTGCAATATGCAATTTTTGTGCAGCCTTAGTGAAATTCTTTTCTTCGCAAACTGCTAAAAAATAGCGTAATACTCTAACATCCATATTATTCCTCCTATAGTTAATACCTATAATATACCAAATGAAATAGGTATTTAACATTTTAATTGGAAATCCATATAATTTAATTAATAAATTTGAAGACATAATTTTTAATTAAAAAATGATAGATAAGAAAGGAAAAAATATGACAAAATTAGCAAACGATACAAGAGTATTTAAGATTGATCCAAGTATTGAAGTACAAAATGTCCGCTTTGATAATCGTTATGGTTTTACTTTAGCTGGTCATCTTTACTTGCCAAAGGATTTTGAAGATGGCAAGAAGTATGCCGCAATTGCTATTTCAGGTCCATTTGGTGCTGTTAAGGAACAATCAAGTGGTTTATATGCACAAACTTTAGCTGAACGTGGCTTTGTAACTCTTGCTTTTGACAACTCAACTACTGGTGAAAGTTCAGGCAAGAAGCGTAACATGGCTTCTCCTGATATCTTCGTTGAAGATTACTCAGCAGCCGTTGACTTCTTAGGTATGCAAAAGTTTGTTGATCGTGAACGAATCGGTGCGATCGGTATTTGTGGCCTTGGTTCACACGTTTTAACTGCTGCTTCAATTGATGTTCGTATTAAGGCCGTTGCTACTAGCGTTATGTACGATATGTCAGAATCAATGTGGGATGGTCTTAACAACTCTAAGACTGAGCAACAATGTGAGCTTGAAAAGAAGTACTTAGCTGACATGCGTTGGAAGGAAGCTGAAGAAGGTCAAGTTAACGGTCCTCATGAATTAGCCTTTGATGAAAACAACAAGCCAATTTACTGGGATAAGATGTTTGGCAAGACTTTGCCTGAAGGTGCAGATCCTGTAACTACTGATTTCTTTAACTACTATGTTGGTCGTGCTTTCCACCCACGCTCAGTTAACTCAAATGGTGCTTGGGATGCTTTGACTCCATGGGGTTACTACAACTTCCCATTACAACAAAGAATTGATAAAATTACTGCTCCTAAGCTTGTTGTTACTGGTGAAAAGGCACACTCACGTTACATGGCTGAAGAAGCATATGAAAAGATGAATGATCCTAAGGAATTAGTAATCGTGCCAGATGCTACACACGTTGACTTATATGACCAAATGGATAAGATTCCATTTGATAAGTTTGAAAGCTTCTTTAAGGAAAATTTGAAGTAATATAAATTAATAATAATTAGAAGATTACGTCTTGTGACGTAATCTTTTTTCATACATAAAAGTTATAGATATCGCGAAAAATTAAGTATTAAACATAATATCTAATAAGCTTTATAATTTTAAGTAAGTAGAGCAAACAACTTTTATTATTAATATAGAAAGAATTAACCATATGAAAGCAATTAATAATCATTACTTTGAAGGCGAACGTATTCTTTATGGTCTTGAAGATGCAGAACTTAATAGCATTACTTTTGGTCATGGTGAATCGCCACTTAAAGAAGCTAAAAATATTAAACTTACGGATTCAATTTTTAAATGGAAATATCCACTTTGGTACGATGAAAATGTCGAAGTGGAAAATACTACTTTTGAAACTATGTCACGCAGTGGTATTTGGTATACCAAGAATATTTCTATTAAAAATTCTGCGTTGCAAGCGCCAAAATTATTCAGAAGAGCAGAAGGTATTACTTTAGACAATGTTCATTTCTCTGATGCGGAAGAAACAATGTGGACTTGTAAAGATATTAAAATTACCAACACTCAAATCAACGGTGATTACTTTGGTAAAGATAGTGAAAATATTTACCTTGATAATGTAAGCATTATTGGTAATTATTGTTTTGATGGTGCTAAAAATATTGAAGTACACAATTCTACGTTTGTTTCTAAAGATGTATTTTGGAATTGTGATAATGTGACTATTTATGATTCAACAATCGATGGAGAATATTTAGCTTGGAATACCAAAAATATTAAATTTATCAATTGTAAGATTGAAAGTGATCAGGGACTTAATTACATTGATCATCTTGAAATGAAAAATACCAGCTTGATTCATACTGACTTAGCTTTTGAATATGTTTCAAATATTGATGCAGAAATTACAACAAAAATCGAAAGTGTTAAGAATCCTATTTCTGGAAAAATTGTTGCACCAGCAATTGGTGAATTGATTATGGATGCTGATAAAGTTGATCCAAGCAAGACGGAGATTGTTTGTGATAAGATCGATGTGAAGACAAATCATTCAGATCAAAATCAACTTCCAAAGGATTAGTGATAAATATGAAATATGATTTTGTAACTGTACCCAATCGTAAGGACACAGATTCAGTTAAATGGGATGTAAAAACTAACGAATTGCCGATGTGGATTGCAGATATGGATTTTAAAACCGCTCCTGAAATTATGGAAGCAATGAAGCGCAAAATTGAATTGGGTGCTTTTGGGTATGAATGGCCAGGCGAAGATTACTTCAATGCTGTTGCTGATTGGTATGAAAAAGAACACAATCATCGTCCAAAAAATGAATGGATGGTTTTTACAACAGGGGTTGTACCTGCAATTTCATCGATTGTACGTCGAATTTCACATATTGGTGATAACGTCTTAGTACAAGAACCTGTTTACAATATCTTTTATAATTCAATTGAAAATAATGGTCGCCATGTTTTGTCCAGTGACTTAGTATTTAATGGTGAAAGTTATCAGATCGATTGGAAAGATCTAGAAGAAAAATTGGCTTTACCGTTAACAACTTTGATGATCTTTTGTAATCCTCATAATCCAACAGGTAAAGTTTGGACGAAAGATGAAGTGCAAAAGATTGCCGATCTTTGTTATAAGCATCATGTTGTATTGCTCTCCGATGAAATTCATGGTGATTTGATTCGTAAAGGAAATGATTATACGCCAATTTTTTCTGTAGAAGGAAGTGCGCGTAATAATGTGATTTCACTTGTTTCACCAAGTAAGACATTTAATGTTGCAGCACTTCACGCTGCTACGGCTATCGTTCCTAATGAAAACCTTCGAAATATGGTAAATCGTGGTTTAAATAGTGATGAAGTTGCCGAACCAAATTTGTTAGCAATTCCAGGAACAATTGCGGCATACGAACATGGTCATGAATGGCGCCAATGCTTACTCAAACAATTGAATGAGAATTTTGATTATACAGAAAAATTTATCAAAAGGCATATTCCACAAGTCAAGTCTGTTTCAGGAAGTGCTACCTACTTAATTTGGCTTGATGTTAGTGAAATTACTGATGATTCACAAAATTTAGCTGATTTTTTACGTAAAGAAACTGGCTTGATTGTTTCTGCAGGAAGCGTATATCGTGGAAATGGGCATGATTTTCTGAGAATGAATTTAGCGTGTCCGTTAGAAATGGTCAAAGATGGTATGAATCGTTTGAAAAACGGTATTGAAAAATATTCTGAATAAAGAAAAAAGCTCTAGAATTTTCTAGAGCTTTTATTTACGCCTTAATTTGTGCTTTTAACTCTTCTAAAAACTTGGCACATAAGTTAGACATCGCTGAATTCTTTTTCCAAATCAAGATCATTGGATCCCAAATTTCAGGTGAAAGAGGCCGCATAACAAAGTTAGGATCTTTAATTGCCGATAAATCTCTATAACCAATCAAAATTGAGTTTGTTTCATGAGCAAGAAGAGAGGAATTATACAATAGGTTAGATTTAGCGATAATTTTTAATTTATCAGCATCATTACCTAAATCAGTTTTTAATTTTTGTAGGAAGCCACTTTGCTTACTCATAACAATTGGATAATCAATTAAATCATGTAAAGTGATTTCCTTCTTTTTTGCCAAAGGCAAGCTTTGGTCAAAGTAGGCTACAAATTTATTTTTTTCTGGTAGAATTAGGCTTTCAAAATTACTAAGGTCACGGTTGCCCATGATAATACCAAAGTCATAAATGCCATTATTGATTTTTTCTTCGATTTCATCACCGTTGGCATCATCAATATCTATTTGTACATCAGGATATTTAATAGCAATTTCACCTAATAATTTCATTACTTTATTTAATAGCGGGCTTTCACCAGCACCGATTCTCAAAACGCCAGAAATAATTTTATCTTTTTGCAATGATTTTTCGGTGGCATCGGTTAAATTTAAAATATCTTGTGCACGATCACGTAAAAAGTAGCCTTCTTGGGTTAAAGAAACCTTACGGTGTTCACGGATAAATAGATTGACACCGAGTTCGTCTTCTAAATCTTTAATTTGTTTTGATAAAGCTGGTTGTGAGACATGCATTTTATCAGCGGCTCTAGTAAAATTACGTTCTTCACATACAGCTAAAAAATATCTGAGTAGTCTGAGTTCCATATTAATACCATAACTAAAATTTATAATTAAGCACATATACAAAGTATTTCACATAAATTATAACCTATTTTATAGTTTTAAGTGAAGATAAGATTATGGTTGTTTAGAAGGATGGCAATCAATTATGAAATATAATAATTTAGGTAATTCAGATTTAAAAGTTTCGCAATTTGCATTGGGATGCATGGGTTTCGGTAAAGGTTCAGGAAACGGCGTTAATGATCGCTCATGGACTGTTGGTCAGGAACAAGCAGATCAAGTAATTCAAAAAGCTTTAGACTTAGGCTTAAATTTCTTTGATACAGCTCCAGCTTATCAAGCCGGTGCAAGTGAACGAATTTTAGGCAACGCAATTAATAAATTTGCTGATCGTGATAAAGTAGTTATTGCAACTAAATTTGCCACAAGAACACAAGATGAAATCGATAATCATATTTCTGGTAAAGAACACGTTATCAATTCGTTGAATCAAAGTTTGAAAAATTTAAATATGGACTATGTTGATTTATATATTTACCATATTTGGGATTGGCTTACTCCAATGGAAGAAATTGCCGAGGGCTTGAATGAAGTTGTTAAGCAAGGAAAAGCTCGTTATATTGGTATTTCCAATGCTTATGCTTGGCAAATTGCTCAAATGAATAATTATATGAAGGCAAAAGGATATCCTCAATTTATTTCTATTCAGGATCACTATAATTTGATTTATAGAGAAGATGAAAGAGAACTATTTACTTTTGCTCATGAAGATAATTTAGGTATTACTCCATACAGTCCACTTGCTAGTGGTCGATTGGCTCATCCTTTTGGTACTCAAACTGCCAGAAGAAAGCAGGATCTTTTCTCAGAAAAAGATAAATATGGGCGTTATACTCAAATTGATAAACCAATTATTGATCGGGTTGAAGAAATTGCCGAAAAGCATAATGTGCCAATGGCGGCTGTTTCTCTTGCTTGGCTAAAAACTAAAGTTACGGCTCCAATCGTTGGTGCAACTAAGGTTCATCACTTAGAGGCTTTAGAAAAAGCACTGGAATTGAACTTAACCGATCAAGAAATTTCTCATTTAGAAGAACCATATCAGGTTCATGACTTAGAAGGAGTTATGGCTGATAATCGTAATCGTGAGAATAACTGGCAAAATTATTTGAAGAAACATTAAATTATTAAAGTAATAGGTAGGAGAAAAACATGACAAGGATTGATGCTTTTGCTCATATATTGACGCCAAATTATTATCAAGAAATGCTAAAAATTGCACCCGAGATTCCTAAACAATATCCTTTTATCAAAATAAAGACCTTGCTTGATTTAGATGAAAGAATTAAGTATTGGCCCGCAGAAGATGTTAAGCAAGTTATTTCTTTTGCTAATATTAATGCTGAGGATTATGTTGATGGAAAACAAGCAGCAGTTTTGTGCAGAGAAGCTAATCGGGAGCTTTCAGAAATAGTAAAAAATAATTCTAAATATTTTGAATCAGGAGTAGGGATGCTTCCGATGAACAATATTTCTGCTGCATGTGATATTTTGGAAGAAATTAAAAAGTCCAAATATTTAGTTGGTGCACAAATTTTTACGCGTCATTTGGGTAAAAGTATTGCCGATCCACAATTTGAGCCAATTTTTAAAAAGGCTTCAGAATTAGGGTTGCCACTATGGATGCATCCCGTTTTTGACAATCGTAAACCTGATAATAACTTGGTATTTTCATGGGAATATGAGTTATCTCAAGCAATGCTTCAATTAGTTCAAAATGATCTATTTGAAAAATATCCAAATATAAAGATTATTATTCATCATGCTGGAGCTATGGTGCCATTTTTCTCAGGTAGAATTAATCATATTTTGGATGAAAAACATGCCGATGATTTTAAAAAGTTTTATGTTGATACAGCGATTTTAGGAAATTCGGCTGCCCTTTGTTTGGCAATTAAGTATTATGGAGTTGATCATATTCTGTTTGGAACTGATGCGCCATTTGCTGTAATGCCTGCGGGAGCGACAGAAATAATTTCTGATGCAATAAATTCGATTTGCTTATCAGTTGATAACTTAGATAAAATTTATCAACAAAATTATTTAAAAATTGTAGGAGGTAATTAAGATGAAGTTGTCTAATGCTCCAATTTTTAGAATTTATCAATTAGATGTAAATGATGAAAATCGCAATGCTTTTCTTGAAGGCGGTAAAGATAATATTTTAACTTCCATTAAAAATGAGCCTGGAACTTTAGCAATGTTTTTGGCTCATAATAGTGAAGAAAATGACAAAAATTACATGGTTGAAGTTTATCGCGATAATAATGCCTATCAAACTCATGTAAATTCCCCTCAATTTAATCGTTATCGTGAGAATGCTCCAAGAATTGTTCAATCAACTTTAATGTGGGATTTACAAACAGAATTTATTGCTACTAAGTCCGATAAGTTGGATGTTGTCGGCGACAATGATTTTTCAATCCATTTGGCGAAAGTTTCAATTGAAAAGGGGAAGAAGCAAGAATTCGCTGACGTAGTCGAAAATGAAATGCGTATTTCCGTAACCGAAGAACCAGGTGTAATTGCGATGTTTGCGGGAACTGATAAGAATAGTACTGATGATTGGTACTTCTACGAAATTTATAAAAATGATGATGCTTATAATACCCATATTAGAAGTCAACAATTTAAAGATTATATTTCAGGAAGTCAAGATTGGTTAACGGATAAGAAATTACAAGTTTTGAATGGCGATATTTTAACTAGCCAAGATCAACTTGAATTTAATAATTAATGAAAACCTCAACTTAGTTCAGTTCAAGATCTAAGTTAAGGTTTTTAGTTTCACTTGGGTAATTATTGATATAATTATATTATTTCATTAAAACATAATTATGACTTTTTTGAGGTAGATATGCATAGAGGAAGAATAAGTTCAAAAGATATTCCGAAAGGAAAAGAAAAATTTAAATTTAGAAACTTTTTTAAGTTGATTAACCAACTTAATCCCCGTTATTCAAAATTAATTATTGGAATTATTTTAGGTTTTATTGCGACGGGAACTAACTTACTTGTACCGCAGTTTGCGCAAAGATTGATCAATGATTTCAAAAGTTTAAGCCCTAATTTAGTGATTTTAACGATTTCTATTTTTATTATTGGATTGGTACTCAGTGCCTTGTCAGGCTTAATTTTGGGGATTTTTGGCGAAGAGGTTGTTTCTAAATTAAGAAAAAAATTGTGGCAAAAGTTATTGAAAATGCCCGTTAAGTATTTCGACAATACGAAAACAGGTGAGATTAGTTCACGATTAGTCAACGATACTTCACAAGTTAAAGAATTGCTTGCAACAACTTTGCCTAATGCAATGACATCAATATTACAATTCTTTGGTGCTTTGTTCATTATGTTAGCTATGGATTGGCAAATGACAATTTTGATGTTTGTTGCTGTACCAATCATTTTGTTAGCCATGTTGCCAATTATGCAGCAATCAAGAAAAATTGGGCGAAAGCGGCAAGATGAATTGGCTAATTTTTCAAGTGATTCAACTAATGTTTTGTCAGAAATACGTTTAGTTAAGTCTTCTAATGGTGAAGAAAAAGAATTAAATAATGGAAATAGTCGAATTGATAATTTATATGGAATAGGTGTTAAAGAAGCATTTATTAATTCTTTAACATCACCAATTATCAATATGTTGATGATGATTATGTTTCTAGGGATTCTGGGTTATGGAGCTATTCGCGTAATGAACGGTTCAATGACTATGGGTGCGTTAGTTTCATTTTTAATGTATCTTTTTCAAATCATGAGTCCGGTTATTATCATTAGTCAATTCTTTAACCAGCTTTCTAGAACGAGTGGGTCAACAGAACGTATTCAGCAAATTTTGGAAGAAGATGAAGAATTTTCTGAAGATAAAGAAAAAAGTGATATTAGTGGCAAAACTTTAAAGTTTTCTGATGTTTCTTTTCATATGAAAAGGATAAGCAAATTTTACGTAACATTAATTTGCAGGCTAAACCTAATACTGTTGTTGCATTTGCTGGTCCCTCAGGTGGTGGTAAATCAACAATCTTTTCATTAATTGAAAGATTTTATCAGCCAACTTCGGGCGAAATAACAATTGGCGATAAAAATATTGATGGTATTGATTTAGCCGAATGGCGTAAGCAAATTGGTTTAGTAGGCCAAAATTCAGCAGTTATGCCAGGCACGATTCGTGAGAACTTAGCTTACGGTTTGGATCATGAAGTTAATGATGATGAATTATGGCATGTTTTGAAAATGGCTTATGCTGATAACTTTGTTAAGGAAATGGATGATGGCTTAGATACGCAAATTGGTGAACGAGGAATTAAACTATCAGGTGGTCAACGTCAAAGAATTGCGATTGCAAGAGCGTTTTTGCGTGATCCTAAACTTTTAATGCTTGACGAAGCAACAGCTAGCTTAGATTCTGAATCAGAAGCTATGGTTCAAAAAGCTTTAGCAACTTTGATGAAAAATCGTACGACTTTGGTCATTGCACATAGATTAAGTACGATTGTTGATGCGGATAAAATATATTTTATTGATCATGGGCAAGTTTCTGGATCAGGAACACATGAAGAATTAATTGAATCGACACCACTTTACGCTCAATATGTTCATAATCAATTTAAGAAATAAACGAAAGACTCCTAATTGCTCAGATGCAGTTAGGAGTTTTTTGAAAAAATTTAAAGTTAGGGAATTGTAAGAAGAAAATCTTTCTTTTTTTCGTATTTAATAATGAAGAGAAAAAGGAGGAAAATAATGTTTTCGATTTCTTTAACGCAAGAACAAGCAAATCAATTATTGTTTGAATTAAAAGTATTAGCAGAAAAATATGATTTAAAAATTAGTGCAAATAGTATTAATAAGTTAGAATTAAGTACAAAGAATAAAGATAAATTAGTTATGACTTGTACGTATCGAACAAAAATGAATATGCATATTAATATTCATGAAAAATCGACAGGTATTAGTTTAATAAGATTGAATTTAGATAATAAATTTCATAAAAATCTGAATGGTGAAATTATTAGAGATTATAGGGTAAATATATTTGATTTATCTGAGTATTGTCCAAAAAAGGGACATTTTGCTTATATGAAGGCATATAAATTACCATATAAAAAATTAAATAGACCTACTAATTTCGTTTTCGCAATAATGGAAGTATTGAATTTTACAAATACTGATTTTTATGAAAAATTAAAAGTAGAAATGGAGGAGAATCTGATATGATCGATATGACAGACTTAAGCTTGATGGGGATTGAAAAAATTTGGCAAGACTGGGAGAGCAAACAATTTACTTTTAATCGTATAGATGAAAAACGAATAGAAATATCGACTACTATTTTAGATGCTTTTTCAAATAGTATTTCATTTTATCTTGATGAAAATGCAGGAATATTTTCATTAACGGATCTAGGTAGTACATTTGATGAAATACAAGAAAACACTTCTTTTTCTATAGACCCCACACCTATAATTCGAAAAATTGCTCAAAAATATGAAATTGAGTTTAATAATTCAATTTTAAAAATTGATAATATTTCTATAAATAATTTGGCACCTGCGATTCGAGATTTTGTATTTTTGATTAGGGATGCCATCTTGTTGAGTGTTAATTAAAATTACTAATCATTTTTTACTTATATCTTATATCATTCATCATTTTTAAAGCCTTTTGAGCAGATGTATGTACTGTCAAAGTTTTAGCATATTCACGGTAAGTTTTGCGCATTTTCTTTAATTTATCGGGATGTTCAAACCAATAATCAATTCGATCAGCTAGTTTTTCACTATCTCCAGCAGGAAAAAGATTATGTTTGGTCAAACCGTAGTCAGCAGTAGATGATAACTCGCTGTTAGCAATTACTGGAACACATCCTGCCGCAAAAGCTTCCATACAAGCCATGCCTTCAATTTCTACGTCAGCGCAATGAACAACTAAATCAGCCTTGCTCATAACTTTTCGTAATTGCTCAGAAGTATAGAATTTCATAATAGGCCTTTTTGGCAATTCTTTAGCCAATTTTTGATATTCATTTTTTAAAGGACCTTTACCTGCAAAGATTAATTTGATTTCTTGATTGTGCTTAGCTAATTTCATTGCTTTAAATAAAACTTCTTGATGCTTTTCGCGAGAAAAACGACCAATACATAAGATTGTGAAGGGATGACCGATTTTTTCTTTATGAGGATTTTGAATAAAGTCCTCAGTAATCCCATTAGAAATTACATATAGTCTTTGCTTAAAATGATATTTTTCTAATTGTTTCTTTACTTTATCAGTTGGACACTGCAAAGCAAGACAATTACGAAAGGAGACTTCACGGAAAAAGTACATAAAGAAGTCATTAAAAAACCGATTATTGATGTGCAAAGTTTCAGTGATGTTGCCAGGGTAAATATGAAAAGTTCCGTAAGTTGGCTTATTCATTTTTTTAGCTAATTTTGCAGTACGCCAAGAAACTGGAAAAGGAGTTTCTACAGCTACAATATCAGCCCAATCGATAGCCTTTTTTAAAACTTTATTTTTGGGAAGAGCCATATGGTAGCCTTCTTTGGCAATGATTTTTCTGAAAAAAGGAATAATCATTTCGGGTAAGGGATAGTCAGCTTGGCCACCAAAATTGTAAGAAACTATCCGAACTTCATTACCTGCTTTTTTAAATTCATGAGCAAAACGCTGAGTTGAAATACACATGCCATTGCTTTTGTTAAAAAAGTCATCAATTACAATTAAAATTCGCATTTTGTTCACCTCGTTAGAAATAATTGAACTTATTTTTAGTCTATGAATTAATTATACAATTTTCATAAGTTTTCATTTAATTGAAGGGTTTAGACTAGCATGAATTTAAGAAAATAGCTAAAATTTATTTGTTATAAATTAAAGAGGGTAGATTTTAGTTATGAAAGATATATATATAGTTGCTGCTAAACGTACACCGTTTGGCAAATATCGTGGTTTTTTCAGTGATCAAAGTGCCGTTGATTTAGGGGTAATGGCACTAACAGGAACTTTAGAGTCTGCAAATATTGATCCAGCTGAAATTGAAGCTGTTTTTATGGGAAACGTAATTTCTGCTGGTTTAGGTGAAAATATGGCTCGTCAGGTTGCCTTAAATTCAGGTTTGCCAGAAACAACTGTTGCCACAACTATTAATGATGTTTGTGGTTCTAGCTTGAAAGCCTTGCGTTTAGCCCAATCACAAATGATGATGGGCGATCTCGACATGGTAGCTGTTGGTGGAGCCGAAAGTATGACTAACGCCCCATACGTTGTTGATAAAAAATATAAAGATGATCCAGCAAGTCATATGAAGAATACACTTTTGATTGATGGATTAATGGATGCATTTTCTGAAAAGCATATGGGAATTACTGCAGAAAATGTTGCTGAAAAATACAATGTAAATCGTGATGAAATGGATAATTTCAGTTTGAATTCACATCGTAAAGCTACAAAAGCAATTGAAGAAGATGCTTTTTCAGATGAGATTATTCCTATTACATTAAATGGCAAGACTTTGGATCATGATGAATCTGTCCGTGCTGATACAAGCAAAGAAGCTTTAGCAAATTTAAAGCCGGTTTTCAAAGAAGACGGTCAAGTTACAGCTGGTAATGCTTCACCATTGAACGATGGAGCAAGTATGCTTATTTTGGCAACGGAAAAGAAAGTTAAGGAATTAAACTTAAAGCCAATTGCAAAATTAGGTGAATTTGCGGAAGCTGGTTTCGATCCAAGCTTGATGGCTATACGCCATATTATGCTGTTCAAAAATTACTTAATAAAGCACATACAACTGTTGATGACTATGATTTATTTGAAATCAACGAAGCTTTTGCCTCACAATCTGTTGCTTTACAAAGAGACTTGCATATTCCAGATGAAAAATTAAATATCTTAGGTGGTGCAATTGCTTTAGGTCATCCTTTGGGTGCAACGGGAACACGTTTGGTTGAAACTGCTTTGAGTGGACTTAAGAAAATTAATGGTAAACGTGCATTGGTAACTTTGTGTATCGGTGGTGGTCAAGCCATTGCATATGAAGTTAAGCGTGAAAAATAATGAAATTTTATCAGTTAAAGCCTGAGGAACGACGAAAAATTTTGACTGAAGAAGGGATTAAACTTGAGCAAGTTGACTCAGAACTGTTAACTAGATTGAATCAATTAAGTGAAAACGTAATTGGTAGTTTGACCTTGCCTCTTGGCGTTGTTCAAAATTTAATCGTTAACGGCAAAAGTTACTGGGTGCCAATGGCTACAGAAGAACCATCGGTGGTTGCGGCCGCAAATCATGGTGCAAATATTTTCTCTAAAAATGGTGGTGTGATAAGCCACAGCAAGCGAGATGGCATTTATGGGCAAATCGTGATGAAAATTAGTGATAATTTTCAAATATCAGAGTTGGAAAATAAAACTCCAATTTTAATTGAAGAAACAAATAAAGAGTTTGCCAGTTTAGTTCGTCATGGTGGTGGTTTAAGAAAAATATCTGCTCAAGTAAAAGAAGATAATTTATTATATCTTCGCGTTTTAGTTGATCCTGCTGAGGCAATGGGCGCTAATAAAACAAATGCAATTCTTGAATTTTTAGCTAAAAAGCTTCTGGTAATTTCTGGAATAGAAGAAAAACTTTTTGCCATTTTATCTAATTATCCTAGTCAATTGACAACTGCAAAAGTTGAACTCAATTTTGCCAGTGTTGGTGGTAAAGAAGTTGCGAAAAGAATTGTTCTTTTAAGTAAAATTGCTAAAGAAGACGTTTACCGAGCAACAACAAATAATAAAGGTATTATGAATGGTGTTGACGCGGTTTTGCTTGCTACAGGAAATGATTATCGTGCGATTGAAGCGGGATGCGGTGCATTAGCAAGTCGATCTGGCCAATATTGCAGTTTGAGTGAATGGCAAATTGAAGATGATAAGTTAGTTGGAAAATTAACTTTGCCAATGGCAATTGGTACCGTTGGTGGCTCAATTAGCGCTCGTAAAGATGTAAAGCAATCTTATAATATTTTAGGACAAACAATTGACGTACAAACTTTGGCAGATATCATTACTAGTATTGGATTAGCTAATAATTTAGCCGCAATTTTAGCTATTTCGACAGTAGGCATTCAAGAAGGACACATGAAGCTCCAAGCTCGTAATCTTGTAGCTAATTTAAATGCAAGCGACGAAGAAAAAGATATAGTAATGAAAAAATTGATTGCTAATAAAACTTATACTAAAGAGTTTGCACGGAAAATTTTGAAAGATTTACAGGGAAAAGAGAATAAATAATGCAAGTTGGTATTGATAAAATTGGCTTTTTTACGCCAAATAAATATGTAGATATGGTGGATTTAGCACATGCTCGTAACGAAGATCCCAACAAATATTTGATTGGAATTGGTCAAAAGCAAATGAGCGTTGCTGATCAAACTCAAGATGCCGTATCAATGGGAATTAATGCAACATTGAGATACATCGATCAAATTGATAAAAAAAAGGTTGGACTTTTAGTCTTCGGTACAGAAAGTAGTGTTGATCAATCTAAATCGGCTTCATTATTTGTAAAATCAGCTCTTAATTTACGTCCAGAAGTTAGAACTTTTGAAGTGAAAGAAGCTTGTTTCGGTTTGACTGCATCCCTTATGATTGCACGTGATTTTGTTCGCGTTCATTCCGATGAAACGGCAATTATTATCGGTAGCGATATTGCCCGCTATGGTGTGGGTACTCCAGGTGAAGTCACTCAAGGCGCAGGCTCAATTAGTTTGTTAATTAAAAGCGATCCTGCAATTTTAGCTTTGAATGATGGTCATAGTGCTTATAGCCAAGATATTAATGACTTTTGGCGTCCAAATGGTTCTAAACTTGCTATGGTAGATGGAAAATATTCTACGCAAGTTTACTTAGATTTCTTCAAGAATGTTTTTGATAAATATAAAGAAGATAAGCATTTAGAAACTAAAGATTTTGATGCAATTATTTATCACTTGCCATTTACTAAGCAAGGCCTTAAAGCAAATCGAATTGCTATAGAAAATCAAGATGAAGAAACCACTAACCGTTTGCAAAATAGTTTTGAAGCATCAAAGCAATTAAGTATGCGTGTAGGTAACGTTTATACTGCATCTTTGTACATGAGTTTGCTTAGTTTGCTTGAAAATGATGAACTTGATTCTGATGCGTTAGTCGGTCTTTTCTCATATGGTTCGGGCGCAATGGCTGAATTTTTCTCAGGCAATGTTGTAGCTGATTATCAAAAGCAACTTGATGAAAAGGGTGATCTTGCTTTACTTGATCGTCGTCAAAGATTGACTGTAAAGGAATATGAAGATACCTTCAACAATGCATTGGAAGAGCCAAAAGATGGCGAAGAACTTTCAAGTGATGAAGCAGAAGGTGTTTGGTATTTTGCTGGTACTAAGAATCATATTCGCCAATATAAGCAAAAATAGATATTTGTTATCTTTAATTAATTAAAGATTTATTACGAAAGCATATTTGCTTTCGTATTTTTTCATTCTAAAAACTTGTATACAGGTTATATTATCTAATCTATTGCTTATTTTTAGTTAGTATCATACTATACAAATGTAAGCGACGGAGACAAGATATTTGCTATAATTTGATTAAGAGGTATAAAAATGACTAATCAAGATCAAGCATATAAGTACATCAAAGATCAAATTATTGCGGGTAAATATCAGCCAGGACATGTTTTTTCAGAAAATCAATTAAGTATTCGCTTAAATATGTCTAGGACTCCGATTCGTGAAGCTTTTAAGAAATTAGAAAATGATGGTCTGATTGAACGTAATGGACAAGAAACAAAGGTGACCAAAGTTGATTCTGAAGAATTAAAAGAAAATTATGAATTGCGATCGATGATGGAAGGTTATGCTTTAAATAAGTCTTTTAAAAATTTAGATCGTAATCAACTGAATAGTTTCGAAAGTAAATTTCGTTCAGCGCTAGATCAAAAAAATTGGCAGTTATATCTTGAATGTGATGAAAAATTTCATTGCTATTTAACAAAAAGTGAAGATAAAGTAACTTTGCAAAAAGAGTTAGACTTGTTGCAGAGCCAGACAAATCGAATGAGATATGCAATTCGTGATGATCAGCGTTGTATGAAGTCTTCTGTAAAAGAAATATTAGAAATCATTTCTGCAATCAGAGAAGATGACCAAGATCAAGCCATTAAAAAATTACGTCAACACATTGAGAGTGTCTATGAATGGGAATCTTCTTATCTTGAGCAGCATGAGTAGTCATTTTTAAGGAGAAAATTATGGTTAAAGTTGCAGTGTTAGGTGCACATGGTCAAGTAGCACAACTTACTGAAGAATTATTGTTTAATGATAAAGATGTCGAAACCACTTTATTTTTGAGAAATGCTAGTCGATTAGCAAAGGATAAAGACAGGGCAACAATTATTGATGGGGATGCTACTAAAGAAGTCGACCTTGAAAAAGCAATTAAGGGTCAAAATGTTGTTTATGCAAATTTAGCTGGAACAGGAACTATTGATAAGCAAGCCAAAGCTGTTGTTGAGGCTATGGATAAATTAGGTGTTAAACGCTTGATTTGGATTTCAACATTGGGTATTTATGATGAAGTAGCTGGTAAATTTGGCGAATGGAATAAAGCTACATTAGGTAATTACATCACTGAATATGCTAAAGCAGCCAAAAGAATTGAAAATTCAGACCTTGATTACACAATTGTTCGTCCTAGTTGGATGACTAACAAGGATGAAGTCGATTATCAAAAGTCTAAGAAGGGTGAGCCCATTACAAATACTGAAGTTTCAAGAAAGTCGATTGCTTCTTATGTTTATGAATTGATTCAGAATCCTTCTGAAGATATTCGTGAATCTATTGGTTTAGAAAAACCAGGTACTGAAGCGATAAGCCGAGTTGGTATTAAAATTTAATATTACCGTTATTATTAGAAAAATCAGTCAAGTTCTATTTACTTGGCTGATTTTTTACTATACATTTTGCGAATACCACTATACTCAATTAGAACTATTAATAACTTTTGCTTATCACTATAATTGGCATAGTTAAAAAATAGAAAGTGGGTTTAGGGATGTTTAATCAAATTCAATATTTTATCTCTGTTGTTAAAAATCATAACTTTACCAAAGCAGCAGAAGAATGTCATATTTCACAACCTGCTATTTCGCAACAAATTAAAGAATTAGAAGGTAATCTTGGCGTTAAATTGCTTGATCGTAAGGGAAGGAGTTTTAAGGTGACCCCAGCTGGTCAATATTTTTATCAACATGGTCAAGATATCATTAAAAATCTTGATGAATTATTGAGACAAACAAAAGAAATAGGTACGCAAGAAAAAGAACCTTATGTATTACGTGCGGGGTATTTAAGAAACTTTGGTACAAGTGAATTCTTAGAAGCTGTTTCTAAATTTTCAAAAGAGTATCCAGACGTTCAAGTTAGAATTACTAGTTCTGGTCACGAAAATTTATATGATTTACTTAGAACTGATCGAATTGATTTTGCATTCAGTGATCTCCGTCGTGCTCCATCTAATAGTTACGTTAATGATTTTCTTACTGAAAGTCATTTTCAGGTTATTATCAGTAATAACAAGTTTCCTACTGATCAAAAAACAATTACGACTGATGACCTAAAAGATATGCCATGTATTTTAATTGTGGGGCCAAATGAAGAAGCTGCTGAGGAAGATTATTATCGTAATATTTTAGGTGTTCGTAGTACATTTATTACCGCACAAACTTATGATGAAGCAGCAGTTATGGCGGCTTCTGGCCAAGGATACTTACTTATGAATGACCGTACAAGTAAACTAATTGCCCATCAAGATGCTTTGCAAACTATGACTTTGCTTAATAATGGTAAGGAAATGACTCAAGATTATTACGCATTTTGGAAAGCAAATAATTCAGGTTTTTATATTGAAACTTTTGCGGATATTTTGAAGGAACAATTTGAAAAGTAAATAATTATTTCAAGAGGCAATAAAATGAAGACATTAATGTATTTTATTTCAAAACCGGATCTGCAAAACGTTTAGCTAATCAAATTAAATCAAGAATTAAAAATACGTTGTCTAATATTAGGCAACGTATTTTTTAATTATTATTTTTTATTAATTTCTTACCTTTTTTAGCTTCTAAAAAGTGAGCAGGAACAGCAATTATGATTGCTGCTAACATTACGGCGTACATTGCAGCAGGCGGATAAATAGTTGCTGCTATAGTAATTCCTAAAATTTTGATAACTAAATCGATTGAGAGCCATCTTTGTCTAAAAATAGATTTTGCACGTATTTTTTCATTTGCAGAAATATTGGTTAAAGTGTGACTCATCCAAATGTTAGATAAGGTTGTTAATGCGGCAATTGTACCATACATTATTTGCGCAGTTTTGTTATTGAAATTCGCACTAACAATCTTGGTGGTATATGGGAAAAATGATGCCCAAAACAATAACATTAAATTGGCCCATAGAGTTGTACCGGAAATTATATTAACATGTTCCCATTCATTATGAATACCAATCCACATCGTACCTAGCCAAAAGAATGATAAGGCGTAGGAGAAATAGCTTTCCCGTAATGCCCAAAGACCAGAAAATGATAGTTGTGATGGTTCCTTTAATTCAAGAACTAAAATGGTCATAATAATTGCCAAAATAGCGTCTGTAAATGCAGTAGTTCTTTCTTTATTCATTAAGACAACCCCTTTCGGAATTATTTTACTATATTTCTCCATAAGTTAGGATTATACAAAATTAAAGTTTTTACGATTGGTTGGATATAGCTTTCTAACTATAATTTAAATGAAATTGATAGTAGGAGGGTGTGAACAACAATGACTGAACTAACTGAAAGAAAAAAATTGATTGATTTATATCATATGGAAACTCAAGCTGTTGTTGATAAGGATATCAGTACTTTAAATAAAATTTTGGCTCCAAGTATGGAATTGAAACTCACTACTGGATATGTAATGTCTAAAATTAAATGGATTGATCAAATACAAAATGAAGAAATGAAATATTATTCTTCAATTGAAGAGAATATCAAGGATATTAAAATTAATGACAATAGAGCTTCATTAGTAGGTCAAAATCAAGTTAAAGGCAATTTTTGGAATAACGGTATCAAAACAATGCCGTTACAAGCAAAAGTACACTTTGTAAAAGATAATGATAATTGGATAATTACTAAACAAGAAATTAGTACTTATTAATTATTTTTGCAAATAAATAAATTGCTTACTTTCTGTAAGACTTCATACAACAAAAAATCATAAGAATAATTTATACTGTATATAAATTAAAGGAGAAAAAATTATGGTATATTCAGAATTGAAAAATCGCGTTGCTGTTGTAACAGGCGGATCAAAGGGTATCGGAACTGCTATTTCAGAACGCTTTGGTAAAGAGGGGATGAAAGTTGTCATCAACTATCACTCAGATGAAAAAGGTGCCCAAGCAGCAGCTGATACTGTAAAGAAAAACGGCGGAGATGCTGTTATTGTTCAAGCTGATATTGGCTCTGAAGAAGGTGCTCAAAAATTAATCGATGCAGCTGTCGAAAATTTTGGTGATCTTGATGTTTGGGTAAATAATGCAGGTATGGAAAATCAAGTTGCAACCAAGGATATGTCACTTGATGATTGGAACAAAGTTATTAATGTTAACTTAACTGGTGTATTTTTAGGTACTAAGATGGCTCTTCGTTACTTCACCGATCATAACAAGCAAGGTAACATTATTAACATGTCAAGTGTTCATGAACAAATTCCATGGCCAACTTTTGCTCACTATGCAGCAAGTAAAGGTGGAGTAAAGCTTTTCACTCAAACAGTTGCTATGGAATATGCTAAGCAAAATATCCGTGTTAATGCTATTGGACCTGGTGCTATCAATACTCCAATTAACGCTGAAAAATTTGCTGATCCTGAACAAAAGGCAACTACTACTTCAATGATTCCAATGGGCAGAATTGGTGATCCTGAAGAAGTTGCCGCAGTAGCAGCTTGGCTTGCATCTGATGAATCAAGTTACGTAACTGGTATTACCATGTTCGTTGATGGTGGGATGACGCTTTACCCATCATTCCAAGGCGGTCGTGGATAGATTAATAAGTAATTTATATATTTAATAATAAACGGCAATGGAGCAATATTCTATCGTCGTTTTTTAATTGCTTTGTAATGGTACTGTTATCCAAAAATCAAATAAAATGTGTAAACTTCCTTTTAAAATGAAATTTCTATATTTACTTAAGGGAAAGAAAAAATGAGATTTATAAAGAAAGCAGCAACCTTAGCAGTTGCAGGAATAACTCTTGCTAGTTATTTAAGTAGTATTTCGACTAATAAGGTGCAAGCAGCAGCCACAAATCATCAGATTGATACGTATATTAAAAAGGCAAGTTTATCACAAAAAATTGGTCAAATGTTTATTGCTCGAACTCCACAAAAATTAGGTCAAGCGGAACATGATGCTTATAAATATAACTTGGGTGGTTATATTGTTTATGATGCAGATATGCAAAATTACACTCAAAAGCAATTTAAAAATAAAATGGCTAGTTATCAAAAAAATGTCAAGCTTCCTTTGCTAGTTGGTATTGATCAAGAAGGTGGCTCTGTTTCCAGATTGACTCATAGTGGCCTTGTCAAATCTAATGGGGATGAATTCAAGTTTCCACGTGATCAATATGAAAATGCTGAGAGAGCACAAAAAGGCAGTGGCATGAGTACAGTTGTTCAGTATGCTCGTGACAATGCTAGTTTGCTTCATAAATTAGGGATTAATTGGAACTATGCACCTGATGCCGACTATAGTGATGATTCTTCGTCATTTATTTATCAACGTGGTTTTGGCGGCGTAAAGGGTAGAAGCAGTTATAATGCTACAGCTAATTATATTAAAAATGTTGTTCCTGCTTGGCAACATGATGGTTTGGTTGCTGCGACTTTGAAGCATTTTCCAGGCTATAGTGATGCAACAGATACACATACTGATTTTGCTCATGTTAAAAAATCTAAAGCCGATATTATGAAGACGGACATTTTGCCATTTAAAGCAGGAATTAAAGCTGGCGCTGATTCGGTGATGGTTACTCATGTTATTTATGATAAAATCGATCCTACTTATCCAGCTTCTCTTTCTAAAAAGGTAATTTCTTTATTGCGCAAGGATTGCAAATTTAATGGCGTGATTGTTACTGATGCTTTAGAAATGGGAGCTATTCAAAACTTTGCTAAGAAACATGGCAACCAAAGCGTAGATGTACTGGCCGTTAAAGCTGGCAATGATATGTTAATGACTGCGGATTATGCCAAGGGCATCCCTGCTATTGCAAAGGCAGTTAATAAGGGTGAAATTTCTAAGTCACAAATTAACAAATCAGTTAAACGTATTTTGACTATGAAGAATAAATTGGGCTTGTTATCTGCAAGTGATTTGCAAGTAAGAAAAAATAGCAAGAAGTTCTTTAAGTTAAACAATATTTCCTACACTAAGAAAAATACTGCAGTAATTTCTGGTGTGGCCCATAAATACGCTAAAGTTTCTTTAGATAATACTGATACAAAGAAAGTTTTAACAGGTAAAGCAAATAAAAAGGGACAATTCAAACTTACTGTTCCATTAAAAGCAACTACACAAAACTTTATTTTAAATAGCGATAATTACCTTGGTACGAATGTTCACATTAATTCAGGCAAGAATCAAGTTGCTAAAAAACAAATTAATTTAAATAAAGTGAAATATAATAAGTCTAACACTATTGCGACGATTTCTGGTCAAGTTGCAGATAGTGGCGAAGAAGGCTCATTGACTATTGCTTTTAAGGATGCAAAAACAAATAAGAATTTAGGATCAACCGTTGTAGGTAAAGACGGTAAATTCTCAATTAAATTGTCAGTAGGTAAAAAGAATGAAACTATAAAAGTTAGTGCCCAAAATAATAGTGATTATGCTGATCAAAATGTTGTTTTAAAAGCTAAATAATTTTATAAAATTAAATACCCTCCAACTGTTTAGTCTCATCACTAATAGTTAGAGGGTATTTTTATATTGTTTTTACATTGTTGAAATGAGGTAAATTATTAATAAATTTTAAATATGCTTCTTGCTCACTAGTTGAGGTGATTTTTATATTTTCAAAGTTAGCGTTATGTAAATCAGATTCGCTAATTTCAATTTTATTAGTAAATGTGGCATTTCCAATTAATTCGATCCAATATTGTTTTTTTTCATAGTGAACAATAGTCTTGACCATACCGCCAGGATTATAGACTGTAATTGGTTCGTTAAATTTTGCTTCTTCAGGATGGGTTAAACAAAAGGCGAGCGAAGTCGCGGACATCCCTGTCCCACATGCATTTGTAAAGCCAACACCACGTTCATAGGTTCTTACGAAGAGATTGTTTTTACCCAATATTTGTGCAAAGTTAACATTTACGCCATCAGGATAATAAATATTTTTGTCATTTAATCTTTTCCCTAAATTTCCTAGAATATTGCTTTCAATTTGTTTTTGATTTATAAAACTAATTAAATGAGGATTAGGAACAGCGATTGAAGTAAATTTTAGGCCAGGATAAAGTTCTGGTACATATTGATCAATTAAACGATTATGTCCTAAATTATCAAAAGGTAAATCTTCTTTGTTAAAACGAACAGGTGAGATTTCAACAGCATATGCTGGGACGCCTTCAGTAAAGTTTTCGTACTTTTTAACACGAAGATCGGCATTTAAAGTTTCAACTTGAAAATTATTTTGATGATATTTTTCTGCTAGATAGCGTGATACTGTACGTAAGCCGTTGCCACACATCGAAGCTTCACTACCATCGGCATTAATTACACGCATTTGTCCTAAGACATTAGGATGGGACGAATTATTAACAACCAATACGCCATCAGCGCCATTTAAAATTCCGGTTTTTTGGCTAGTAATTTTTTTAGTTAAGGATACAAGTTCATTATCAGTTAATTGTTTTTTTAATTCTGTTTGGTCAAGAATGAAAAATGAGTTTTGAGAGCCATGCACTTTTAATAAAAAAACCATAGTTATATCCTCCTTAGAAAAATTGCTTGTAGATGGTTTTGACGGTTTGATCGGCTTCTTCTTTTTTAGTACCGATCATGATTGAAATTTGGGATGCACCTTGATTAATCATTTGTGGAGAAATCCCTTGCTGGTTAAGTGATGATAAAATTTGAGCACTTACGCCAGCGTGATATTTCATTCCTTCACCAACAACCATAATAATTGCGTAATCATCTATCCATTCCAATTGATCAGGATTAATTGTTGCTTGAATTTCGTTACAAATGAGATCGATTAATTGATCATTTAAAAATTTTCGATTGAAAATAATAGTAATATCATCGATTCCTGAAGGCATATGTTCATAAGGAATATTGTGACGGTACAAAATTTGCAAAATTCGTAAAGTAAACCCAGCTTCTTTGTTTAACAAATATTTGTGAAGATATAAGGCAGAGAAGTGTTTTTGACTTGCGACCCCAGTAATTATATTCGTTGGTTTAAATCTCTTTTCTGGGACAATCATTGTTCCAGGATTTATAGGATCATGCGTGTTTTTAACGTTAATTGGAATTCCTCCTTGAATGGCAGGAATCAATGCTTCGTCGTGGAATACCGAAAAACCGGCATAAGATAATTCTCGCATTTCGCGGTAAGTCATTTGTTTAATAGAATCGGGATGATCTATGATAGATGGATTTGCGGAAAAAATACCGTTAACATCTGTGAAGTTTTCATAAAGGTCGGCATGTAGTCCGCGAGCTAAAATAGCGCCTGTAATATCTGAACCTCCACGAGAAAATGTAGCAATATGACCTGAAGGCGTAATTCCAAAAAAGCCGGGGAAAACTATTTTTTCATTGGGTGAGATGTTAATCTTATCTAAATTAATATAAGTTTCTGGACTTACAATCGCATCGTTAGGTTCGCCAGTTACGATTAAGCCGGCTTCGGTTGGATCTAAAAAGCGACTATTGATGCCTTTTTTATTTAAAATCATAGCAATCAAGCGAGCATTTAATCGTTCACCATGAGCTTTGAATGCTGCTAATAGATAGTCATCATTGGGGTAAGAATGATTGGGTAAATCAAGTAATATTTGTTTAATGATATCTAAATCAGAATTGCTCAAATCAAAATATGTACCAATTTCTTGATAGCGTAAATAGATTTCTTCTACCGTTTTATTTGGATTTGTATTATTTAAAATATTTTTTGCATATTTAATTAATAAGTCGGTTACTTTAATATCATCAGAAAATCTTTTTCCAGGGGCCGATACAACCATTACTTGGCGTTCGTTGTCGTTAAGTAAAATGTTTATAGCTTGGTCAACGCTGCTACCATTAGCAAGCGAGCTACCACCGAACTTCAATACCTTCATTTTGTGCTTCTTTCATAATTAATTTTTGATTCATTTTATAAAATTTAAGCAAGATAATTTAATTGAATTCTAACATTAACTTTTGAATATGCAACAAAAAGTTGAAATATAAGCAAAATAAATAAATGATTTAATTTAAAATATTAAAAATATATTGACAAAAATTTTAATAAAATATACACTTTAGTCAAATCGAAGAGGCGCAGCCGACATGAGTAATAATTCTGAGTCTAGCAAGACAATGACGAATTACAAAAGGGGAGGTTGCCGAAGTAAGCAAAAGGCTAAAATTGTTTGCTGGGCCGTAATTTAATAAGTTACGGACTGTCGCGAAAAAACGTATGATTCGCGGAGCGCTATCGACCATAAGATTAAAAAGTATTTAATCCATTGTTTGTTGGCGCAGACAATGGATTTTTTATTTGGCGCTTCTACTAAGATTTTGTAGGAGAAAATATGAATTCACAAATTAGAGAAAATCAAATCAGTCAAAATGGACATTTAATAATTGGCGGTGTTGATAGTGTTGAATTGGCACATCAATATGGCACACCATTAGTAGTTTATGATGTTGAAAAAATTCGCCAACAGATTCGTGCTTTTAAGCAAATTTTTGAAGAAGAAAATGTTGATTATGCAATTTCTTATGCAAGCAAAGCCTTTTCTGCTATTGCAATGTATCAAGTTGCCAATGAAGAAGGAGCATATACAGATGTTGTTTCTGCCGGAGAATTATACACGGCCTTAAAAGCAAACTTTCCAATGAAAAAAGTTAGTTTCCATGGCAACAATAAATCTCGTAAAGAATTAGAAATGGCAGTTGAAAATCGTGTTGGCAAAATAATAATAGATAATTTTCACGAGATTGATTTATTAAGTGAAATTCTAAAAGAAAAAAATAGTGAAATTGATGTAATGCTACGAATTACGCCTGGAATTTCAGCTCATACGCATGAATACGATCAAACTGGTCAAGTCGATAGCAAATTTGGCTTTGATCTTGAATCGGGGCAAGCAGAAGAAGCCTTACAAAAGGTTTTAAAGAATTCACGTATGCATATGCTAGGAATTCATGCCCATATTGGTTCGCAGATTTTTGAATTAAATGGTTTTCAAATGGCCGCTGAAAAGTTGATGGAGATTGCTAATGACTGGCGTGAAAAATACAACTATACAGCTAAGATAATTAATGTTGGCGGTGGCTTTGGTATTAAGTATGTTCAAAGTGATCATCCATTAAAACCAGAAGAATTTGTTAAGGCAATTGTCAAAACAATTAAAGAAAAAGCCCAAGAATTTGATTTTCCAATTCCTGAAATTGATATTGAACCAGGAAGATCTATTGTTGGCCCAGCTGGTTATAACCTATATACAGTTGGCAGTCGTAAAGATGTTCAAGGCTTGAAACCATATGTCATGGTTGATGGTGGAATGGGTGACAATATCCGGCCAGCTCTTTATCAAGCAAAATATGAAACGGTTTTGGCAAGTGATCCTCGAGCTAAGGCAACTGAAACTGTTCGAATTGCAGGAAAATATTGTGAATCAGGTGATATTTTAGTCGAAAATCAAGCTTTACCATCAACAAAACCAGGTGATATTTTGGCTATGCTTGATACAGGAGCATATGGATATTCAATGGCTTCAAATTATAATCGTAATCCGCGATCAGCTGTTGTGTTTGCAGAAAATGGGCGAGCAAGTTTAGTAATAAAGAGAGAAACTTTAGATAATTTGATTAGTTTGGATCGTTTTTATGAATAACATGTAAGAAGGTAAGAAAATGACAAAATTAGATGCGCAAAGCATTATCAATTACATAGGAAATGCACCCAAGAAAACGCCTGTAAAGGTTTTTATCAAAGGTGAATTAACAAAAATTGATTTTCCAAAAAATATTGAAAATTTCACTGAAGAACATTCCGGAGTGATTTTTGGCGATTGGAAAGATGTCAAAACGTTATTAGATAATAACAAGGCTTTAATTGAAGATTATCACATTGAAAATGATGCGCGTAATTCAGCAGTTCCTTTGCTTGATTTAAAGAAATTTAATGCACGTATTGAGCCCGGTGCAATTATTCGTGATCAAGTTGAAATTGGTGATAATGCCGTCATTATGATGGGGGCAATTATCAATATTGGCGCCGAAATTGGTGATGATTCAATGATTGATATGGGTGCCGTTTTAGGTGGACGTGCAATTGTAGGTAAACATTGTCACATTGGCGCCGGAACAGTTTTAGCCGGAGTTATCGAGCCCGCTTCCGCCAAGCCGGTCAAAATTGACGATAATGTATTAATTGGTGCAAATGCTGTTGTAATTGAAGGTGTTCATATTGGCGAAGGCGCAGTTGTTGCGGCTGGCGCAATTGTAACTCATGATGTTGCTCCTCATACTATGGTTGCTGGTGTTCCTGCTAAATTTATTAAAAATGTTGATGAAAAAACACAAAGCAAAACAGGTCTAGAAGAAAATTTGAGAAAGATTTAATATGACAGTTTTAAATGAAGAAGAATTAATAAAAATACGCAGACATTTGCATGAAATTCCTGAACTAGCCTTAGAAGAGACTGAGACACATCAATATCTGCTCGAAGTAATAAAAAAATTTAAGCAAGATAATTTAGAAATAAATGTTCCCGCTGAATTACCAACTGCAATTATGGTTTTAATTAAAGGAAGTAATCCGCAGAGAACAATTGGATATAGAACAGATATTGATGCTCTTCCAGTTAGTGAAAAGACCAATTTGCCATATTCTTCTAAGCATGAAGGAGTTATGCATGCCTGTGGTCATGATATTCACATGACAGTTGCATTGGGCTTGTTGAATTATTTCAGTGAAAACCAAACTCAAGACAATCTATTATTCTTCTTCCAACCCGCCGAAGAAAGCAAAAGTGGTGGGAAACTTGCCTATGAAAAAGGAATTTTTCATGGAAAATGGAAACCTGATGAATTCTATGGTTTGCATGATAATCCAGATTTGCCTGCTGGCGCAATTGGATGCAGAGAAGGGACTTTATTTGCCGGAACGACAGAAGTAAATATTGATTTAATCGGCAAAGGTGGCCATGCTGCGTTTCCTCAAGAGGCTAATGATACAGTTGTCGCTGCAGCAAGTTTAATTATGCAAATTCAAACCGTAATTTCACGAAGTATTGATCCCATTCAGAGTGGGGTAATTACTCTAGGAAAAGTTGAAGCAGGTACGATCCGTAATGTAATCGCAGGTCATACTCGTATTGAAGGTACGATTCGTGGATTAACGCAAAAAATGATTTTGAAAATTGATCAACGTTTAAAAGATTTGTGTAAAGGAATTGCCCGTAGCTATAACATGGAGGTAAATATTGAGCTTAACCAAGGAGGATATTGGCCGGTTGAGAATAATCCTAAATTAACTAAGCGATTTATTTCTTACATGAAAAATAATCCGAAGGTCGAGTTCATCGAAACAAAACCTGCGATGACGGGGGAAGATTTTGGTTACTTACTTGCAAAATTTCCCGGAACAATGTTTTGGCTAGGAGTAGAAGATGATTCTCAACTTCATTCGGCAACATTGACTCCTGATGAAAAAAGTATTTGGCGCGGTATTGAAGTAATTAAAGGATTTTTAATTGATAGGATGGAAAATTAAAAATGAAAACTATTATTGATTCAGATTTATTAACAGCTTTGGTAACACCGTTTGATGAAAACAAGAACATTGATTTTGATAGTTTAAAAAAATTGACGAATTATCTGATTGATCAGGGATGCAACGGCTTTGTGATTGGTGGGACAACTGGCGAAACTCCTACTTTAAGTCATGATGAAAAAATCGAATTGTATACTAAATTTGCAGAGATGGTTGATAATCGAGTTCCAATAATTGCTGGAACAGGTAGCAATAATACCGCAGAAACAATTCAATTTACTAATGAAGTAGCTAAAATTCATGGTATCGATTATGCCTTAGTTGTTGTTCCTCCATATAACAAACCTAATCAACGAAGCATGGTAGCTCATTTTACCGAAGTTGCTAATAATGTTGAAATGCCAATCTTTATTTATAATATCCCTGGCCGTACAGGCGTTAAGATGTCGCAAGAAACTATCGTGCAATTATCACATTTAGAAAACATTAAAGGTATTAAACAATGTGCCTCATTGGAAGAATTGGAATATATCGTTGATCATAAAGATACTGATTTCCAGGTTTTTACTGGTGAAGATGCACAAGCTTTGACGGCTCGTCTTTTAGGAGCAAATGGCGTTATTTCGGTGGCTTCGCATATTTATTGTAAGCAAATGCGTCAAATGTATGACTCTTTATATGATGGAAAATATCCCAAGGCAGCCCGTATTCAAAGATGGTTAACGCCTAAGATGGCGGCATTATTCATGTATCCGTCACCATCTCCGGTAAAAGCAGTCTTAAACGCTCAGGGATTTAAGACTGGCGATTGTCGGTTGCCTTTAGTTAGTTTAAATAATGAAGAAAAAATTATTTTAGCTCAACATTTAGGATTAAAAGATAATGCATTATCACAAAAATTGCCATTAGATTTAAAAGAGGCTGAAAAAGATGAATAAAAAAGTTTTAATTGCGGGTTTTACAGGAGCTATGGGACAAAAAGCAGTTAAATTAGTCAATAGTATGGATGGCTTTGAAATTTCTGCAGGTTATGCTCCTCATGCTAAACATGATTCAGAGAAATATGGTTTGAATGAGAATGTACAAATTTTTAATCAATTAACTGATATTCCTGAAAAAATTGCAGATATTTGGATTGACTTTACGATGCCAACTTCAGTGTATGAAAATACTAAATATGCAATTGAAAATCACATTTCACCAATTGTTGGTACAACTGGCTTAACGGATAGCCAAGAATCCGAATTAATTACTCTGTCAAAAAAAGAAAAAGTTGGCGGGTTAATTGCTCCTAACTTTGGAATGTCCGCAGTTTTGCTTATGAAATTTGCTCAAGAAGCTGCTAAGTATTTCCCTGATGTAGAAATTATTGAAATGCATCATGCTGATAAAAAAGATGCTCCTTCTGGCACGGCCTTAAGTACGGCCAAGTTAATCGCCCAAAATCGTCCAGAACATGAAACTTCGCCTGCCGAGATGGAAACTTTGGATAATGTTCGTGGTGGAGATTATCAAGGTATTAAAATTCATTCTGTTCGGTTGCCGGGTTATATTGCTCATGAACAAGTTTTGTTTGGTGGAAATGGTGAAGCACTAACGATTCGTCAAGATTCATTTGACCGTGATTCTTTTATGAGTGGTGTGAAAGTGGCACTTGA
This sequence comes from Lactobacillus hamsteri DSM 5661 = JCM 6256, assembly GCF_000615445.1. Lineage (GTDB taxonomy): Bacteria > Bacillota > Bacilli > Lactobacillales > Lactobacillaceae > Lactobacillus > Lactobacillus hamsteri. Next base: position 45,868 of record NZ_BALY01000012.1, read on the forward strand.
AAAAATTTCAGACTTTTCTGAATTAGTAATTGGATTAGAAAATATTTTATAAAGGAAGCAAATTATGCCAGAATTAGCAAAAAATCTTGGATTTAGTCAAAAAGTCACAGATTTAAAGGCATCAGGTATCAGAATTTTTGATAATAAAGTTTCAAAAATTCCTGGAATTATTAAGCTGACTTTGGGTGAGCCAGATATGAATACACCTGAACATGTTAAAGAAGCTGCGATTAGAAGTATTCAAAATAATGATTCTCATTATGCTCCTCAAAAAGGAAAGCTTGAATTAAGAAAAGCTATTAGCAACTTTTTAAAAAAGTCTATTAATGTCGATTATGATCCTGAAAGCGAAATTGTTGTAACCGTAGGAGCAACAGAAGCAATTAACGCAACCTTATTCGCAATTACTAATCCAGGTGATCAAATTATTATTCCCACGCCAGTCTTTTCACTATATTGGCCAGTTGCTACGCTTGCTGACGCTGATTTTGTTTTGGCTAATACTGCAGAAGATAATTTTATATTAACTCCTGAACATCTAGAGGAGATCATTGCCGAAAATCCAAAAGCAAAAGCTGTAGTTTTAAATTATCCGACTAATCCAACCGGTGTTGAATATTCAAAAGACGACATTAAAGCCTTGGCCAAGGTAATTGCTAAACATAATTTATATGTTATTACAGATGAAATTTATAGTTCTCTAACTTATGGAATCAAGCATTACTCAATTGCAACAGAAATTCCAGAAAGAGCTATTTATATTTCTGGCGTTTCTAAATCACATGCTATGACAGGATATCGTTTAGGCTATGTTGCTGGGCCTAAGGAAATTATGGAACAAATTTCTAAAGTTCATGGCTTGATGGTAACAACTACTACAGATGCTTCTCAAGCAGCTGCAATTGAAGCTTTAACAAATGGTCTTGATGATCCTGAAAATTATCGCAAAGTTTATCAAAAGCGTCGTGATTTTGTAGTTAAGGCTTTAAATGAGGTAGGAATGTCAACGGTTAAGCCGCAAGGTGCATTTTATGTTTTTGCAAAAATTCCAGAAAAATATGGACAAGATGATATGAAATTTGCACTTGATTTAGCTTATAAGAAAAAAGTCGGCGTTACTCCTGGATCGGCATTTGGTCCTGGTGGTGAAGGTTATATGCGTTTGTCATATGCATCTTCGGATGAGAATTTGCATACAGCTTTAAATAGAATTCGAGAATTTTTAGAGGAAGAGGCAAATTAAAATGAGTAAGGAATACAATGTTGCGATTTTAGGTGCTACAGGTGCTGTTGGACGTAGAATGATTGACCAATTAGCTAAATCGACTATTCCAGTGAAAAATGTTAAATTGCTTGCATCATATCGTTCAGCAGGAACTAAATTAAAGTTTCGTGATCAAGAATTAACTGTTGAAGAAACAACTCCAGAATCGTTTGATGGAATTGATTTAGTTCTTTCTTCAGCAGGTGGTTCAGTATCTAAAAAATTCTTACCAGAAGCTGTTAAGCGTGGTGCTGTTTGCGTTGATAATACAAGTGCGTTTAGAATGGAACCCGACGTGCCTTTGGTTGTTCCTGAAGTAAATCCCGAAGCTTTAAAACATCATCATGGCATTATTGCTAATCCAAATTGTTCAACTATTCAAATGGTTATGGCACTTGAACCAATTAGAAGAAAGTTTGGTTTAAAACAGATTATTGTTTCTACTTATCAAGCTGCTTCTGGTGCTGGACAATCTGCAATTGAAGAATTAAAAAATGAAGCTCAAGATTACCTTGATGGCAAGGATATGCAAGAAGCTGCGCATATTTTGCCTACTAAGGGTGATAAAAAGCATTATCCTTTAGCATTTAATTTGCTTCCTCAGATTGATGTTTTAGAAGATAGTGGTTATTCACATGAAGAATGGAAAATGATTCATGAAACTAAGAAAATCATGTTAAATGATATGAATGCTAAGGATATCAAGGTTACGGCAACTTGTGTGCGTGTGCCAGTTCCAATCGCTCATGGGGAAAGTGTCTACTTTACTGTTGAAGATAAAAATGCAACTGCTCAAGATATTATGGATGTAATTGCTAAGTTTCCTGGTGATGTATTGCAAGACGATATTAAGCATCAAATTTATCCGCAACCAATTAATGCGGAAGGCTCACGTGATACTTTTGTTGGCCGAATTCGTCCGGATTACGAAAATCCTGGTGCCTTTAATATGTGGGTCGTTGCTGATAATTTGTTGAAAGGGGCCGCTTGGAATACTGTTGAAAATGCGGAATATCTTGTGAAAATGAATTTGATATAAAAATATTAAAAGAGTCCAGTGATGGACTCTTTTTTGTTAAAAAAGATACATAAGATTTGATTATAGCTGAAACTAAGTTATTGATATTTCACATAAAGTATTTCCGTTGATAGACTTTCTTTAAATAGAAAGAGGGATGCAAAATGCGTAAAAGAATTGTGG
>NZ_BALY01000011.1 GCF_000615445.1 Lactobacillus hamsteri DSM 5661 = JCM 6256
TTTAATAATATGCTATTATTTAGCTTTTATATTAAGCACCATGGTACTTAACAAGTGAGTAAATATCAGTATCAGGGAATTGTTCACGGCCCTTTAAGTCAACCAATTCAATGTAAAATGCCGCACCAACAACAACGCCGCCAAGCTTTTCAATTAATTGCTTAGTAGCATGAAGAGTACCAGCAGTAGCCATCAAATCATCACAGATAACTACCTTTTGGCCTGGCTTAATTGCATCTTTATGCATTTCCAAAACATTTGAGCCGTATTCCAAATCGTAAGAAGCACTTTCAACTTCTCTTGGCAATTTATGAGGCTTACGAGCAGGAACAAAGCCGAGGCCAAGTTCAGTAGCAACAGGGCAACCTACGATAAATCCTCTGGCTTCTGGTCCCACAATAACTTCAGCACCACGACTCTTAGCATATTCTGCTAAGTCGTGAGTTGCTGCTCTGTATAAATCGCCATCTTGCAAAATTGGCGTAATATCTCTGAAGATAATGCCTTTATTAGGAAAATCCTTAACATTTGCAATATGCTTACTAAAATCAATTGCCATAAGAAGAAAAACCTCCATAAATATTGTGTGTCTATATATCGAACACTTGACTTGTCTATTTTAACAAAGTTTCGCTTCAAAAAACAGACATTTTACTTCTATTTCATGAGATTATTAACATATGTCAATAGTTTTTGAGATGACATATGACGCAATTGACTAACAAAGTCAATTTGAGATTTTGTCGCCATCAAGTACTTAGACGCCGATAATGGTTGCTTTTTAGGATTCTTTTCACCAACTAATTTTCCATTATCTAATTTTATAAAACCAAGCTCAAAGAAAACTCTCAAAATGAATAGTACACTATCATAATCCAGTCCTAAATATGGTGCAACCGTACGATAATCGTCAGGCGTTAAAGTTGGATGTTTATAGATATACTTTAATACATTGCTAAAATAATTTTTATTAGGCAAACTTTCAACTGGTAATTGATCAATCAAAAAACGTAAATAAAGTTGTTGATAATTGTTTTCTAAGGCTTGATCAAGTTCAATTTGGTTATGTGGTACATCCAATAAAACAGCAGTTTCGCCACTTTCTTGATAATCACTAACCAAACTTAATTTATCTTCATCAATTCCTAAACTATTTTTCGCATAAGCCATATTTTTAGGATCGAATAACAAATATCTGTCCGCAAAGCCCATCACATAATTTTCAGCTCGCAAATCAATTACAGGGGTAGGCACCGCAAGTTTTGGTGCAGCAAAATCCAACCCCTCCATAATTCCTTGTAAGGTTGTTTTATTACGGAAATTATTAACCGATAATTGCACAAATATTTTTGTAATAAATGGCAAAAGATTGTTATTCAAAAATTCCTTGTTGAACCCAACTACCGGAAGTGAACCACCATCTTTATTCACTGTAAATTTAACATGATTCTTTTCCTTACCCATTTTAAAGAAATGAGTAATATTCCCATTAGAAATACTAAAAATTGGCAATGGATCACCTGTGCCAAATGGTCCCACCTGATTAATTTCGGCCATAGTTTGCGGATTTAACTTATTAAGCTGTAATTCCATATCATAATCTTTACTTTCAAGACTGCCTTCAACATGGAAATCTTTTTCAAAGGTATTCCGCAATTCGTTTATTTTATTTTCTTCAAGCGATAATCCGCAGGCAAAATCATGTCCGCCAAATTTAGTTAAAAGCTGATCTTTAAGAGGACTTAAAGCATCAAATAAATTGAAGCCAGAAATGGAACGACCTGAACCTTTAATCTCTCCTGCAGCATTTTTGGTTAAAACGATTGTTGGTTTATGCGTTTTTTCAACCACTTTATTAGCAACTAAACCAAGCACGCCTTCATGAAATTCAGGATCATAAATGACTAATGTATTTGCTTTTTGCCAACTATTTTCTTTAATTTGGCGCATGCATTTTTCATAAACTTCACTGGTTAATTCTTTACGTTCATCATTTAATTCTTCAATTCTATCAGCAATCTTCTGCGCTTCAATGTCGTCATCGCTAAGAAGAAGTTCAACCGCCATATTCGCATTATCTAAACGGCCTACAGCATTAAGACGTGGCGCAATATTGAAGCTACATCGCCTTCATTGATATCACCAAGATTGAGACCAGCATTTTTAATCAACGCGCGCAAACCAGGACGTTCAGTTTGATTAAGCATTTCTAATCCGCGCTTAACAATAATATGTCCTTCACCGGTTACCTTAACCATATCGCCAATAGTGCCGATCATTGCCAAATCAAGCAATTCGGGCATTGTATCCTGCATCAACGAGCGGCAAATTGTATACGCAACGCCGGCCCCACAATAATCATCAAAAGGATACTTTTGGCCAGGATAATTACAATGAACTAAGGCATAGGGCTTAGGAACATTTTCTTGGAAAGTATGGTGATCAGTTAAGATGACATCAACGCCATGGTCTTGAGCATACTTAATTTCTTCAACACCAGTTACGCCATTATCAACGGTAATAATTAATTTGGTGCCATTTTCAACAATTTCTTTATAACGATCAAGGTTGGGACCATAACCATCTTTAAAGCGATCAGGTATAAAATAATGAACATCTGCACCCAAAATGCTCAACGTTTCTGTCATGATAGTTGTTGCCGTAATTCCGTCGGCATCATAATCACCATAAATAGTGATTTTTTCACCTTTATCAATCGCCTTATTAATCCGTTCAACAGCTTTATCCATATCATGCATCAAAGAAGGATCAGCTAAATTTTCTTCGCTTGCATTAAACCAAAAATCTAATTTTTCGTCAGTATTAATTCCTCTTAAAGAAAACAACTTAGCCGTAATGGGGCTAAGTTGATATTTCTCAATTAAGTCGGAATTAAGTTCTTCTGCAGTTCTTTGTTTCCATTTCATTATTTTAGATTAAACACCTTTAAATTGTTTTTCGTTGCCTTTTCAGTCTTAATTAAATTACCTCTAACGGCCCAACGGTTAACTCCACCATCCGCACAAGTAATTAAAGTTACAATTGGCTTTTTAGTATTGTCAACCAAGTAAACTGCGTAAGGATTTACCTTTTTCTTCATATAGATTTTATATACAAAAACCTTCTTAAGATTGGTTAGGTAAACATTTTGACCCTTTTTTGTATCCTCAAGTGGTGAGAACAAAATTCCTTTTGCCGTCATATAGTGACCAGCAAGAGGATAATTTCCCTGCCCCATCACTTGATCTTCACGCATTGTACCGCCACCTGTAGTCATGGCATCATCGGACATCCCTAAGCAAATTGGTAAACGCATATTAACGTCAGGAATTGCTAAGGCACCGATTGCATGGGCATTATTCTTACGTGCCGATTTAGCAACCTGACTAAAGTCCACTTCTTTTACTTTATTAAAGTCAAACATCCCCTTCTTTTTCTGGTTTTGTTCAACTTTCTTTTTAGTCAAAGAAGTCATGGTACTTGTTTGATTACGGCTAATCATTTGATTTCTAATTTGTTTATTAAAAATCAAAGCCAACCCAACAAGTAACAAAATAATTGCTACAACTCGGATAACGATTGTTTTAACATCACGTTTTTTATTCTTATTTTTTTCGGCCATAATTACTTGCCTTAATGTCTATATAAATTGCGTTTTTCATCATTCTTCTTAGTCCTTTATTACTAGCTTTTAGCTTTTACAAGTTAGCATAATTAATCATAATTAGCTACTTTTTTACGTAAATTTTACGTAGATTGTGTTAATTATTTGTATTAGAAAGAAGGCGTAAAACTCTTCGAATAGACATTATACCACAAACAAAAAAGAACCACTCCATAGGTCTTATCCTACAGAGTGGCTTTCTTTTTTACAAATTATTTTAGTTTACCTAGTAATTTTCCATATTTATCTTTAGCAACGATATATCCATACTTACCATTACTTCGTGGCTGTCTTAACCATAAACGAAGTGGGCCTTGCAAAGTGGCATCATACTGAATAATACTGCCTTTTGGTAGTTTTGCAATAGCTGGTGAGTCAATATGCGGACTTTCGTGCAGCTTTAAAGCTTGACCAAGAATAAACGTACCTTGTTTCTTTTTCCAAGCGGCTTTGTTTTTTGATTTAGCTACAGGTTTCTTATTCGATCCTTTAGCTAATTTCTTCCAGCCTTCTTTAGTTGTATTGGCCACATTTCTGTCCATATTATCACCAGTAAACTGCCAAATAGTATAAGTTGACCACGGCTGGTATTTAGCTTCATATTAGGGATGCTCCAACTCTTCCAGTTCATAGAAGGATAAGATGCAATCCAAAGACCACAATCTTTACTGCAGTTTGCAACCTGATTTAAAGATGAAGCTTGCACATAAATTAGTGGCCAAACACCAGATAACTTATAAAACGCATCTACAAACTTACGCACATAGTTGCTATCACCCCAACTAGAATTTTGGTAACTTTCCCAGTCAACAGCAGGCACGGCTTCACCAAGATAGCCTTTGATATTTTTATAGAAGTATTGCGCTTCTTTTTCAGGATTGCCGCCCCCGATATAGTGATAAACACCAAGCAACTTACCAGCTTTTTTAGCTGCTTGATAATCTTGATCACAAAACGGATTAATATAATTTGTCCCTTGGGTAGCTTTCACCATGATTACATCAACCCCACTTAGAGTTGCGTATGAGCGTGGTGAGCCAGAGTAAACATCAACCATTTTTAACATTTTGATCATCTTCTTTCCTATTAATAGTGTCATCTAATTTTTTATTACTGGTAGACCATTGCGCCTTTACAAATTTAATAATTGGTTCCGGCAGCCACCAACCAACCTCAGTCCAGGTTTCAATCACCCAAACTAAGTATTGATAAATAAAAGCAATTAAAAATGCCGTTGCTGCAGTTTGTGCCCCAATTGTAAATAAATATGGGTAGCCAACCGCTACAACCGCATAAGTAACCGCGTTTCTTAATACTGATTGTGGTTTAAACCAGTTTTTTCTCTCATCCGTCTTAATCACCCAGGGCTTAATTAAATCTAAAATTAGATCTAGTAAAACCACAATCGTAAAAGCCCAAAACCACTTATCGTCAATCAAGTGGGTGTATTGTTCTAGTAGCTCATTATGGTAGCTACTTGCAACTTCAATCATGTTTGCTACGCTCCTAATATTGTGGGTTCTTGAAGAATTGTATATAGCAGTTATTTTGTAAATCACTACATTGCCATTTGTTTTCACTACTAATGTAATTCATTCTAATCATTTTAAAGTGGCCATGAATATATAGAGCTGCTATTCCTCTATTGTTTGTATTAGGATATACGATCATTCTTTTATTCAAATCATTATTGCCATTTTTAGCTGCAGTTAAAATATCTATTAATTTTGAACATGATGCACTACCAAATTGAGTGCATTCAGGACTAACAGAAAAATAATAATCTCTATAAATCTTATCAACTTCAGTACGATCTAAATAAATTGTTTTTGCGCTGCTAACATAAAAAGGATAGCCACTTTCAGCAATAATATCTGAAGAGCGAAGCGCACTCCATTCTTCTGGAGTAATTTGGTCAGATACTGTTTTTGAGTGATATCCATTTGGATAATATTTCAAATAAATTAATTTAGCAGAATCACTACTTCTTTTTGTTGCATAATACATAGCTGCAATTTCAGTGCTATTTGCGTATGCGCTTTTTAGCGCTTTACCATCTCTATAAATTGCCATAGAAACACCTCATTATAATAAAATTCCTGTTAGTGTGTCTGGATGATTTGCACTATATTGCCTTGCATCACTATCATTGTCAAAGATCTGAATAGTTGCTACATTTCCATTGGAATCTGGGAAAGTGTTATTCACTTTTTTTACCCCAACATTTATAGTTGCATTCCCATTACTATCAGGACTAACGCCATTAACTTTCTTGACACTATTAGTGCTTACATTTCCATTTGAATCTGGTTCGTTTCCATCAACAGTTTTAACCTTCACTGCTTTTGATAATTCTTTTTTAGTAGCTAAGCCGCTTAAATCAGGATCAGGAACTATCAAAGGCAAAGTGCCATCTTCAGTAGGCAAAATCTGGGCACCACCATTAACAGTAGCGCTTTTGACTTTGCCTACATTTTCAAGAAGGTTATTAACGTCAGTCTTATTATAAGTTTCAGTTTTTGCATAAACTCCAGACGCAGAAGCAAGTTGAACCCATGGTTTCCAATTGTTATCTGTTTTAAATCTATAATATGGTGCTTCGTTATTGTCAGGATAGTAAATTTGAACAAGTCTACTATTCACCCCATTTAAAACATTCAATACGCCCCCATTACTAGTAGGATAATTTAGCTCAGCAGTTGGGGTTTCAATTCTGTAAACACCCGTAGTAGTTAATGTATTAGCATCTATGCCTACTTTATTCTGTGATTCAGTAGTACCGCTTAAAGTATTTACTCTAGTAGTTAACGCATCGACTGTAGCTTTATCAGCTTTACCGCCTACCGTTTTAATTAAATCTACTAATTTAATAGCAGTCCAATCATCATTAAAAATATCGATGGTATAAGTGCCGTCTGCATTCTTTTTAGCACTCCATGTTTTATCTTCTGCTTCACTTGTACCATTAACAAACTGCTTTCTGAATTTAATTTTCGTTAAATCCGTTAATGATTCAACTTCTGATCTAGTAGGATAATTGCTCAAATCTGGATTAGGAACCGTTAAAGCTAAATTACCTTCATCATCTGGTAAGACTTTTTCGCTACCGTTTACTGTTGCTGATTTAGCACGAGTATTTTCTAAATCTTCCAACCTAGTATTTGATTCTTCAACATGTCGATTAAAGACATCATAAGGTACACTAGTTCCATCTAAGATTTCAACTGTAACGCTTTGCACACGACCAACAACTACATACATTTGTAAATTAAATCTGTACAAAACTTGATCAGAATAATCAGGCATAAATTCTGCCTCTTGAGCCGTAGCTAAAGCGTAAAGAAAATCATGATCTTTTCCTTCTTCTTTGACATAAAGCCCCACATTACGAATTGGATATGAATTAGTTAAATCCTTGTTAGTAAATCGTAATGAAACACTTAAAATTGCATTATCTGTTTGGGTAGGTTCAGCATCTAAAATTGTGCCATTTTGCATAATGGATGGTAATTCTGTTAATGCTTGTAATTCAGTAATAGTTTTTCCACTTAAATCTTCACTTGAAGTAACAGCTCTAGTAATTTGAAATTTTGCTTTACCAGCATTTGCTTTTTTTGCTAGTTCAAGCCCAGCGTCAGTTAAAATTGTTTTATTATATTTTGACATGCTCTTTTTCTCCTATTTTAAAAATTGATCTTTATCAGCTAAAATCTTTGCATCTGTTATGTGATAGAAGCCAACACCTTTATAAATTTCTTCACGAGTCACAATATCAAAGTTGAGTTGATCCGTATTAGCCATACTAGTAGCATCACTATCTACTGTATGAAAAATTCCATAGTTTAAGGTGTTTTCAATTTCAGCTTTCGATAAAGCAATCATGATTTCATAAATCATATTGGCCGGAATACAAATATTTAGTAAGTATTGCAATTGCCGTACATTAGATAAGTTAATATCTTCACTTTTAGCATCAACTTGAACATATCGCTTGCCATGATCAATTTTGGCTTCAGCTTTTAAATTCATGAAGTTCATTAGATAGTTAAGATATCGGACAGTTAAAGGCTTAGGTGGCAATAGATGCATTAAAACATTGTTTTGCCTAATCTCTAAACTATCTTCAGGATCTGGTACAATCCCAACTTGATCTTCAAAAACAGAAACACCTTGTAAATCCGTTTTAATTACAAACTGATTGAGCAAAGTTCTATTTCTTTCAAAATCAAAATCGCTTAGTGACACGCCTTGTGCTGCAAGGATCTTTTCCATTTCATATACGCCTTGATAATAATCAGGCATATATTCAAAAATAAATTTTTTATCTAAAATATGTCTTTTATCCATCTAGTGTCACCTCGCCCAGCATTGGGAGTTGTGACAGATTGTTATTAAAAATCAAATTTATATCTTCATCTTCATCATTCAAATAAGGCAAGGTCGCATTTGCTACACCACTTACGTTCATAATTCGAGATAAAATTTGTGAGCGATAGATGGCTTGTGCATATCCTCGACCAAGTACGGGATCAATTTGTGCCCAATCATCACGCAATCTAGAAAAATAAGATTCTAGTGTTTTCTTGATGTTTTCCATCACACCTACTATAGAAGCTTGTGGTTCAAGTTTGACTCTAGTTCGCACATTAACAATCAAAGCTTCGGGAGCTACGACTGTTACTCTATGATCAATTGGAGCTAAACCATAGCCTTCTGTAGTTTTCTCTTCAGGATCTAGTGCTTCTTTAACTTGATGACATAAGTCTTTACTTGCCGGCTTTAAATCGTTGTTTAAAATAACCACTTTAACGGTTCCAGGGCCTGCCCATGTTGGATAAATTTGAGCAGCACCAATAGTATCAATTTCACTACACATATCTAAATAGTCCGCAACATTACCACCGTATGCGATCCAATTTTGAGAGCCTAGCAATCTTGCTCTTAAGTGATCATCTGTTTCAGCATTTCTAGCAGGCACAGTAACTTCTATAATCTCAGCCCAGTTTACACGGTCATTAGGAGTAACTGGTAAGATTTGCCCGATATAGCTGTTAGCACCCGTACCAGAAACTTCAGCTTGCATGGTTACCGTAGAATCATCATTAAGCTTCACAACTTTGTAGAAGTTAGGAATATCACCTATACTGGCAAAACGATCTCCTAGCGCCACATTATCAATGGGCTGATGATCAAAGCCTTCAATTACAGCTTTAACTTCGGCATAAGTAGCTGGATAGCGACTTGTACCGTGTTCAACTGCTCGATAGTCTAAAAATTCTCCTGTAGCCGTTCTGATATAAGTTTGTTTGATGATCATTGCCATGTTCAAAGACTGTTGAGCGAGTAGCATGGCTGCTGGAGCAATCGCATCATATACGATAGAGCCTTCACGCTTATCAATATCATCTGGAACTTCATCAAGCATTTCATCTTTCCAGTAATTAAAATTGCGTTCTTCAAACGTTCTAGCTAATTCTTCAGGATTCATTGCTTAAACCGACCTCCTCTTTTATCGGAATATCACCATACACTGTATGGCATACACCCCTTACCATTAATGTATCTGTTTCTATCAAATCGATAGTTTGTATATCTACTTCAGTAACACGATCATCGTCTATAAGTGCTTCGATAATCATTCTTTCGCATTCTGTTTTGGCGTAAGAAATATTTTTACCGATTAGTTCAGGCAAATCATTACCATACTGATCAGAATAGATTGGATATATAAAGCGCTCTGTTCTAAGGATTTTATCGACAGCTTGTTCCATAGCAGCTAAGCCATCAAACTTGTTTCTGATTCTGCCATGATAGACCTGAAAGGTTAGTGTAGGATCATCTTCAACTTGACCATTATCGATTTGAGCTTCTTCTTCATCGATTTCTAGGATAGACTCTTCGCCTTCAAATCCTGTTTCGTCAAAATCAAGCTCATCATCTTCTTCTGTAAAAAGTTCATCATTCAAAGCAAACACCATCCTTTCTTTTAAAAGCCGTATCCATCTTTATCAGTTCGTTCAAACAGATAAAATCTCTGTCCGCCATCGCATCGTACAAGAGTTACTTTGTCATCTTTTTCAAGTTCATTGTTGATTTCTAAATAAAAATCTTTTTTAGGAAAATCAATATCAGACTTAGAAAAGGAAGCACTTCCGCTATGTCCATGAAACTGAAAGCCACTTAATGAGCCTTTAGACTTAAGCTTTCCTTGAAGTTTTATCTTGCCGATATGTCTACCTAGCTCAATAAAATCTTCAGTAATTACCATGTCATTAGCTATTTGCACTTTAAGCGGATCAGTTGATTTAACAACGCCATATACTATGTCAGCATAATCAGATGGTTTGCCACCTCGTGATTTTAAAAGCTTTAAGATTTGCTCTCCTGCCATTGCTTGCCTACTTTCATTTCTAACTTAACCATGTAATCCGTTCCAAATTCATGCGTAGCTTTAAGAATCGGACAATCTGAAAGCTTCTTTTTCATATCTTTCAAATAAACCGTAACTGCATTACCAGCTACTAAACTTAAATCTCCTTTAGTAGTAATACTTAGTTTTTTATTTGCCACATTTTTTTGTTTAAGCACGCTCTTAGCTTGTGCCATCATTTGAGCTTGTGTGGCTTTAGACTTTTTGGGCTTTACAATTTGCAACTTTCCCCACTGCTCAACGCTTTTTCCTTGAGCGCTAGTAGAACTGAAGCTTGTATTACTTGGAGTTTCTTTATCCGAGTTTCCTTTAGCTGTGGCACTTGAAGTTTGAGACTTTTTCTTATCCTTCTGAACAACTTTTACCACGTTGGCTGTATTTTCAATATCCACGGAATAGGTGAAATCCGTTACTACTGTTCGAGTATCAACAACGATTTTTAACTTCTTATAAGGGGCACGCCTTAGCTCAACCTTGTCATAATTTGCAGCAACAAAATACATATGGTCAGTAGATTGATAAGTTTTATTAATTGCTGTTTTTAGCATGTCAAAGTAAGTTTTACCATCACATATTTCGGCCGCTACTTTATGAGTTGGTGCATTTTTAACGCTATGTGATAGCCCTGCTCGCTTACATACTTCATTAAATCGGTCAGCCACTGTATTTGTCTTAAATACAATGGAGTCCTCATTCTTTAAGTATCTAAGTTTGTCATAACAAGTTACGCTAATAGTTCGATCACCTGTAAACTCATACTTAAATACGTAACCATAAAAAACCTTTTCTTTATTCCATCGGAAAGTTATGATGTCTCCCGTATAAGGGATGACCAGTTGATCAAGTGGTTCAATTAAATCAAAAGTAAGTTCACCTGCACTTAGATTCATGTCAGTAGTCCAAACAATATTCTTGACATTGTTCTTTAAATCATATCCCGTGCCTTTAGGATTTTTAGTAGAATTGCGAAAAAGATTAGAACGCCTGAAAAGATGAAAAGTAGTAACTGTCATGCTCTTTTCACCTCCGACATCTTAACCCAACCTCTAGCAACTCCATTAATACCAACGCAAACTGGATATTCACGTCCTGGAGCTATATATATGACCTCACGCTCAGCGTTCTTTTCATACATTCCTGCCCCTTGACCATAGCTGTCTGCATGAAGCCTACCAGAAACTTTCACTTTAGAACCAATGCTGATTTTTTTAGCTGGCGTTGATCTTTTCTTAGTTTTCTTTTTAGTCTTTTTTTTTAGTTTTTTTTGATTTTTTTTATAAGAAAATTTTCGATATTGTTTTAGTTCTAGAGTATAGATGTATTCAGAAGTATTTCCATTTCGCATTGAGTATGTAAACTTAGCAATTGTCATTAAAAGACTGATTTTAGTACCTGAAATCACTACTCGCACTTTATGTTGTTCTTCTTGAATGTCTTTAATATCTTCAATGTAATCTTCAGGGCTTTGCAAATCATCTGTACTGACGTAATGTCCATCAAATTCTGGGAAAAATGATTCGATAGTTAAACTTGTTAGTTTCAAATGTCCAACGGTATTAACTTCGCCCAAGTTGATAACAGTTTCGGACTTATCATCAGTTTCATAGCTCAATTCTACTTGCGCTGGATTAACTGGTAGCTCGATTTGTGTACCACTAGTTTGATCAGTTATATAAATTGCATAACCATTCATTGGCATTTTTAATCACCTACTTACTTAAACTAAGGACTTATCATCTGCATGGATGATTTCCAATTCCAATTCTCGAAGAATTGCCTTCACGTCAGTTTTGGCATCGCCCGTGCTATTAACGACAATAGCGCCTTGAGATATGGTAACTTTCCGGTTATCGATATTACTTGTTCCATTCTGATAATTACTGGTAGTCACTGTATTAGGGGTAATTGTATTAGATGAAATTGCATTCGAGTTTTGTCCCCAATTGTAGCCATTACCTCTATTAGCACCGATATTTGGTGTAGCTGATGCAACCAATCCTGTTCCAGCTTTAGCTAGTAAATTAGCTGTGCCATTCATACCGATGGCCATACCTTCACCCATGTAAGTACCGATTTCAGCAAAAAGCTTAGATGGTGAGTGAACTTGCGCTTTAGCTCTAGCTGCTCGGTTTGCTTGTGCTACTAAAGCATCAGCAGCTGCAGCTACTGCTCCAATTTGGGATCTAATACCTGAAGCCAAGCCTTGACCAATTGCAGCACCTACACTGTACATCGCACTAGCTCCAGCTCTACCAGCAGCCACCGCTTGATTAATAGCACCACGCACTGCACTAGCTAAAGCAGCTCCTCCAGCTCTAGCTGCAGCTGCAGCTCTTGCCATTCCTGATCGAACCGCTGCCACAACGCCACTCATATTTGGTCTGCCAACTTTAGGTGCTGGGATCTTACCCAATTTTGGTAGCTTAGGCTTAGGAACTACCGGTCTACCAACTTTAGGTGCTGGTATTTTTTTTAGCTTTGGTGACTTTGGTGTAGGAATCTTTGGTTTGCCTACCTTTGGGGCTTTAATTGTTTTAAGTTTTGGTGATGAAGGTGTTGGAATTTTTGGCTTGCCAACTTTAGGAGCTTTAATTGTAGGAAGCTTTGGAGATTTTGGTATGTCATACTTAACAGCAACTTTTTGAATAACCTTTTGCCCTGAAAATTGCTTATTAGGGCTTGATGTATCAACTTGCATTTTAGCTTTAAAGCCTTTTTGATTGTCCAAAGCATGGATTTGTTTGTTAATGCTAGAAACATCAAATTGAGTGTCAATTTTAACTTTTTGACCTTTGCCCAAGTTTGCTAATTGTGAGTTAGCTTTAGCTATATCTACTTGTGGGCTGATCTTTGTGTTATTAACTTTGTCGGCAGCTTGTTGTGCAGAATCTCCCATTTGATAGAACTGTTTCACCATGTTCGCAGTAACACCATTACCAACTGCATTACCAATATTGCCTACAGCATTCTTCAAATTACCGAACGCATTAGCTGCATCTTGAATATCACGCTTTGCTCCAGAAAAATTGCCAGTCATTGCATCGCCCAAAGCGTGCATACTTTGTACAATTCCCTTTACAGCAAATCCTACCGCTGAAGCTATGGAGATAAGACTTGTAAATGCATCGACAATCACACCAATTCCCAAAGCAACGCCCATCAAAGCAGCTCCGCCTATAGTACCTAGTGCTTGGCCTATTCCTGACAAGACAGGAGCTAACGGAGCGGCCGCAGCTTGTAATTGACTAAAGGCAGTGGCTAGTGGCTGTAATCCTTGTGAAATTGCTGAAAATACTGTTGAAACAGTAGCAGCAATATTCTCAAAGATAGGCCCAATAAGTGCGATAGCACCATCTATGAGTGTGCTTATTAACGGAGCAATTGTAGTGATGACAGTAGATATCGTATTAATCACATTCTGGATAACTGGCATCACCATTTGGAAAGCTTGCCCTAATGCACTTCCAATAGATGAAAATACTGGCATCAATGAATTTAAAGCGTTAAAAATAGCTGATATCACTGTATCAATTACTGGCAAGATGGCGTTAAGACCATTACCAAGAGCTTGGCCAATATTTCCGAAAAGGTTCCCACCGCCTATCTCATTAAGTTGACTAAAGCTGTCTTTGATCGTTGATACTATGTTTTGAATAGTGCTTCCGATGTTACTAAAGGCACCCGTACTGGAGAAGCCTTTAAACATCTGATCCCAACCTTTACTTACTGTTGAAAACAGTGGCGTAAGATCAGTAATTGTCTTTTTTACACCATCAAAGATTGCGTCAATGTCAATCTTTTTCATGGCACCAACTAGCTTGTCAGTAATTCCATCTAAGTTTAAATCACCTAAATGATCCGTAAGTTTAGAAACCCAGTCAATACCTACTTTTCCGACCTTATCAAAAGCTGGTTGCAATTTATTGGCTAAGGTTTCTTTCAAACCATCCATCGCTTGACCAACAGTTTTATATTGAGTGGCCATTTTACTGAAATTAGCGTTATTACCAGTTTTAGTAATCGCATCAAAGAAATCTTGAGTCTCTACCTTGCTATCTTGAACATCTTTAATCAGTTGTTGTGTACTTTTGCCCATTGACTTAGCAACGGCTGCTATACCAGCTGGAGTCTGCTCAAGCATCAATTTAAAGTCTTGCCATTGAACTTTAGGCTTAGCGGCCATCTGAGTAGCTTGCTCACTCAAGGTCTTCATAGCTTGTTGAGGATTAGTTGCGGCTGCAGCCAAACCACCAAAACCTTTAACTAGCTGAGCAGTATTTTTAGTACCAACTGCTTCAAGTTGACTGTAAGTGTTACTCATATCTGAAGAACTATAGATTGTTTGCTCAGCAAACCTCTGCATTGAAGTTTTAGCAGCTTGAATCTGAGCTGGGCTTTTGCCTAGTTGTCTCATGTTACCTTCAAAAGTCTGCCATGATGTTGATGATTCATTCAGTTCGCTAACCATAGACCTAATTCCGGATGCTGCTAATCCCATCCCCTTGCTAATCGCATTACCTATGAGTTGGCCACCCACTATGCTCTTCATAAGGCCTGTAGTTTTTCCAGTTAAACTACCCATATCATTGTTGGTGCCACTTAATCTGCTTTTTAATTTTGAAAAACCAGATTGTGTCTGTGACAGCCCAGATGAAAGTTTATTTAATGCACTACTAAAAGCATCGTTAATTCTAATCGTTGCACTTATTTCAGGCATACTCTACCTCCTTCCATTCGTTTAGATACAAAAAAAGAAGGCACAAGTCTTCATACTAAAAACTAGTACTGCGACTTGGCCTTCCTTTCTAATTCTTTTTGTTGATGTTTTTCGTTTTTTTGTCTTACTTCTATTGAAGCTATAACTATGTCTTGCTCTCTTCGAGAAAGCTTAGCCCACTCAGCAGGTGTCCAGTGGTATTCATTTAAAACGTAATGATATATTGCAAAGTCACCTACTGAGTCTTCAATTAGTTTTTTACTGTTTCGATAACATCCTGATTGCTTTCATCCAAACCGGATAATTTCATAACTGCATTTACTAAAGCGGCAAACTCACCAGCAGTAAGCATATGAGTTAAAGTGCCGTAAGGGTCACCAATCGTACCATATGCTTTTTGTAATTCAGCACTGTTAAGATTTGGTGTTACTACACTTTCGGTAACATACAAGCTAGTTAATTTTTCTTGATCAAGTCTAGAATCATAAATTCTAGTTTTTTCGTTAAAAATTTTAGTTGTAGCTTCTTTTTGTAATTCAAGAGTTTGACCAGCCATCAAAGACTTAATCTTAAATGGCGCCTTAAATCTTTTGAATTTAATCTCTTCAGTTTTAATAGCCTCTTCCGTTGTAGCAGATGGTAAAAAATCTTTAACGTTTGGTTCTTCCATAATAAATACCTCTCAAATTAGTAAGTTTGCAAGTAACTTCTGTTAATTGCATCTACACCATCAAATGGTTTGATAAGAGTTACACCTTCAAATGTAAAATCACATTCGTTAGTCATAACATTGTCCTTAGCTTCAATATCAGCAATTGGAATTTCATCAAGGTTCACATAATCAAGTTGGATGATTTGTTTTCCTGCTGCAGAAGTTGGATCATCCACAGTGAATGTAAGAGAGAAGTACAAATCTCCTTTTTCTTGTGTAAATGGAATACCCTTTTTAATCCACTTAGAGTCAATTGTGTATTCACCTAAAGTACCAGTACCTTCAGCACTAGTAGTCTTCTTCATAGTCCAATTATTGCCTAAAACTTGAACATCTTCCTTATGCTTTTTAATGGTAGCTTTAAACTTTTTACATTGAATAACTGGGATAATTTCTCCGTTGATATTAACTACAACTTGTGCAGATTTTGAATTAATGGTATCTCTACCAGATAAAAATTTTTCTACATTTTCCATTAATTATTCCTCCTAACGTACAGTAATAGTTACGTAAAGTTTTTCCATTGCATCGACAGGTTGGACAGCCAAATTCATAACTACCGCATCGCTATCATTACCTGGTAAAATTTCCAAATCACCAGGTTCAAAGTTTTGAATGATGTTTTGGCTTTGCAATTTTTCCAAATATGATGTGCGATCAGCCTTAAATAAGCCACGGCCATTGTCATTATTAGGAACTCTACCTAAAAAACTACTTTCAAAGACTTGTTGAGTATTAATGCAAATTTCATCAAGAACTCTAATAATTTTGTTCTTAGAGAATGATTTAGGCTTATCAGCATTAAACTTAGTTAAAGTATCCAAGTCTTGTTCAATTACAACTCTATTGTGACTACGAGTAGTAAATACAATTTCGCCAGCTGTTAAAGCATTAACAGTCTCATCGTTATTAAGTCTAGGCTTTGAATCAATTGCATCATCAATGTCTTTGTACGTTAATGCTGTAGCTGCATCTGCACTAGCAGACATACCAGCAAAGCGAGCAGTAGCAGTTGGTACATCAATTACTTCACCAGTATTTAAAACATAGCCATTTTTAACACCAGATAAGCCTTCATAGTTGTAAGCCATATCTTTAGAATTAGGAACAACGCCACGAACCTTAATACCAATATTTTCACGCAACCGCTTAATTTGTTCTGCGAATAATTGATGAATATTACTTTCTTCATCCCAACCAGCAGTAGTAGCAACTGTATAATATTCGCTTTCCAATGCTTCATTCATCTTATCTACTACATTATTAGTACCATCAGTACCACCAGTTAATGTAAAAGTATTTGAGCCTACTATATCTTTCTTAGTAGCTAATTGCTTAAAAGTAACGTAGTAATTGTCTTCTACATCTTCAATGCTTGCTACTTTTTGCTGATCTACCATTTTTGTACCAAAAATAGTGGTTACGGTTAAAGAAGAGTTATCTGCTGCAGGATCAATAGAAACTTTAATGTTATTACCTACTGTACCTTCGTATTTCGCCATAATTTCTACTGGCAATTCATCTCCAGTAGCTTTGGCTTTTACACCGCCTTGAGTAGTATTTACAAGTAAAACAGTTTCTGCGCCTTTAAGTGCTTCCTTAACTGGTGCCATGATTGGATCACTGAGTTTGTGACCTGTTTCTGCTTCAAAATCTGAATTGTTATCTAAAGTGATAACGCCATTCTTACCCCAACCAAGAGGTTTATTTTGAAACATCAAAAGTCGACCAATAGCACTAGTGAGGGTAGGCTTACCGTTTCCTTTAACATTAATATAAACACCAGGTCTTACTTTGTTTTGTGCTTTCCAAGTTCCACCAGCCATCATTAAAATCCTTTCTTAAATTCTTCAATTGCTTTTTTAGCTTCAGGAATTGTGTATTCCTTTCCGTCTTTCAAAACAATATTCATAATGTCTTTTTCTGTTGTAGTAAAATTACCAGCCATTAAACCTACCTTAGTAAACTTAGGTTCTTTATTGCTGGTCTTGTTTCTTACTTCTCTCATTTATATCTAAGCTCCTTTGCATAGACACATCATCCACTCTGTACATGTTGAGCAATATATCAAAGCTCACTGTCAAAGTTTCTTCTTTTTGATCCAGATTAAACTCACGATTCCGGATAGTCGCATAAGTCCCCAATCTCACGAAATTATCTGCTAGTAGATCATGAACGTGATCCATATCAGCATTAGGACAATCGGGATTAGCAAAATAAACAACTTGATAAGATACAGTACGATCTTGAATAGCAAATAAGCGACTATTAATGCTCGTCATAGTTCTAACAATATAGAAACTAGGAACATCAAAGCCGCTAGACTGATTTTCTGTATAAATTGTTATATCCGGAAAGATTTCAGCTAATCTGTTTGCAATTCGTTCTGTTGTATTTTCCATTAGCTTAAAATATCTCTAAAAGCCCACAAGCCTGGGGTAATTAGCTCTGGTAGTTGGCTATTTACCTGATCTAGTGATTCTTTCATAAAGAATTGTCCTGGCACCCATCCTGTATGTTCACAGGTTTTGTGGCCATTTTCAACATACGAAGCATACTCCGCACCGTTTGTTAACTCAATTGACCAGGAACCACCAATGAAGCCAGCATCTTGAACACGCCAGCATCGTCTTAAGTGACCAGTATCTTCTGGAGTATTTGCTTTGAACTGTCTGATTGCTTGCTTACCTATACGTTTCACACTTCTAGTCAGTTCTTTTTTCAATTCTCCTGTGTCAATTCTTCTTTTCACACGATTAGCCCATGCTTGAAATTGCTCATCATCCACTCTACCGATGGCCATTATGCTTTCTCCATTCGTTCCATTGCTAGTTCTTGATGGCTGTAATAGCCTGAGTAACTTTTGGAAGCATTTTTATACTTAACTGAGTTGCCATTTTGATCAGTAATGTAAATAACAGCACCAGCAGGGATGCTGATACCATTTCTAATCAACAACTTAGCATCATATTTGTCTGTTCCGTAAAAATTTTGAACACTTGTTGATTGTCCCTTAAGGATAACTTTACAAGGTTCATCTTCTACGATTGTTGCAGGCTCATTATTAGTTACCGCACCATGCTTAACAGGCTCTGTTCCCGTAATTGTAGCTTTATCTTTCCATAAAATCGGAACTACCCTTTTAAGTCTTTTAAATAGGCTCATTCTGGTAACCTCCGGAAATTATTTAAGATATTAGTGTAATTGTCCGTAATGAAATTAACACTCTGCAATTCGCTATAAATACTTGTTACAGATTTAAAAGTAACTGAGGTATCTCCTTCGGATAATGATTGAACATTACCTGTTTGATCATTATCTGGAGTTAACCAACCATGAGTATCAATTACTTGAATAGTCAAAGAAACTATTGTGTAATCTAGCTCTTCAGGCAACTCATCGACAGGGATGTTAGTGTAATTAGCTACATCTTGAATAGCTTTCGATAGGACGTACTTCAACACTTTCGTATAATGATCTTCATCATCACCATCCGGCATTGCTACTAATTCTGTCAGCTCCTTAAGCAAATCATCGTAGCGCTTATGCACTAGCATAGTTATCACCTCTTATTACTTTACCAATGCTAAAAGATCATCTTTCAAGGTTTTGCCTGTATAATCAATACCTTTAGCATCTAAGTAAGCTTTGATTTCAGAAATTTTGCTATCCTTAGTTGGTTTAGGCAATTCTTCTACCTTAGAATTCTCTTCAGTAGATTCATCAGCCTTTTCTACATTAAGAGAAGTTTCTTCCTTATCCTTCGGATTTACTCGCATCTCCATTACCGCCTGCTGGTGGATTTTCATTGGAGTCTTCTTTCTTTTTGCCAAACTTTGATGAGTCAGCTAAGTCTTTAACACCAGTAGCATCACCAATAACTACTTCATAACCTTTAGTCTTATTGCTTAACATTAAAACGTCATCATAAGATTGTTCGTAGTACAAGTAATTACCAGAACTTGCAGCAGTAGGAGCATCGAAACCTACAAAAGAGTACTTTTCAGGAGCAATTTGAACACCGTTGTAAATCAAGAACATTTCAATTTGCTTAGCATCTGCTTTAAGAGCTGATCCTGTAGTAAAGTCAAATGCAGTTTGCATTAAATCTGAAGGAACCATCTTAACAGTTACTTCATCAAGTGAGTGAACAGTACGAGTGATGTTAGATGGATCAGAAACAACAATCGCACGGTTCATAGCATCTGCACGCTTTAAGATTGAATTTGTCTTAGGAGTTACATACAAGATACGTCCTTGAGCCGGAATACGAGCTTCATCGAAGTTGCTCATCATTTCATCAAATAACTTAAGAATATTACTTTCATCAAGTGATTCAGTATGAACACCATCGGTACCATCATATTTAACTTTTTGTTTATACAACTTAGAGAACATTTCACGATCCTTTTCAGGCATCTTAGAATCTAAGTTAAATTGACGTGTAATGTTAGCAATAGATACAACTGTATTAGTTTCATCAATATCTGATGGATCTACTAAAGTTGACCAGTAACGTTCATTAGTTAATTCATAGCTATCCCAATCATTTGAGTAGTTAGCTTCTGGAACTGTAATAGCTCTACGAGTACGGTCTTTACGACCTGCAGTAATCGTTAAGCGTGGTACCTTAATATGCTTTGCACCATCGAATTGAACCATTGAGTTAGATGGTGAATTCCATAAGTCCGCACTGTATAAGTTACCGTCATAAAAAGATTGTTGTACCGCTTGTTGGTACGCTTCAGCATAATTAATCATTAGTTGGCTCCTCCTTTAAAAACATCGACCATTTCTTGAATTTCGTTAGTACCAGAAGGCTTTCCGCTATTAGGTTCATAATCCTGTTTTTTACCTTCATCAATTAAGTAAGGTGCTTGTTCCTTAACTCGATTGAATTGATCATCAAAATTATCTAAAGAACCGTCATCTTTAAGCTTGATATTATCTAAGTTCATCAATGACTTAAAAGCGGTATTGTTGCGAACATGGTTCTTAGTAAGAGCTTGATCAATAGCGCTATTAAGCTTAACTTTGCCTAGTTCTTCAGTAAGGTTTTCCTTGGCTTGTTTGTACTTGCCTTGAAGGTCAGCTAATTGATTAGATAGTTCTTCGCTATCCTTAGCATTTTTCTTCAATGAAGTAATATCTTTATCTCTTTCAGCTAATTGGGCCTTGAGAGATTCATTCTCCTTTACTGTTTCAGCATTATTAGACTTCGCTTTATTGATATCTTCTCCGTTAAGATTCATAACAGATTTAATCTGTTCTTCTGATAGACCTAACTCTTTTAATTGATCTCTTTTCATAATTCCAATATCCTCTCTGTCTCTAACGTACTTTTTACGTGCTTACACCACAACGAGACCTGCGAACAGTTTTACGTCTTAACGCATAAATTGGACAAAATAAAAGAGAATCGCAAATTTTTAACGATTCTCTTTACTATCAATATCTTTAATTAGGCTTTTACTCAGTTTTATTTTTTCTTTCAGCTCTTGATGGGATTTTGTTTTAAAACTACTAATTGGTATATTTTTTATAAGGTTATGAAGATTATCAAGATTTACTGGCACCTTTTCATTTTTCTTCATCTTCGACCACTTCCAAGAAGATTTTATCATCTTTCATATAACAATTAGTAACAATAAACTTAGTGTTTCTCTTAAACAAAACTTCATTTTCACCATTAGGGCTATACTTTCCTAAATCACTACCAGAATGACTTTTGCGAATTATGATTCTAACATTGTCATCATCATTATATACGCTATGCTTGCTACTGGAAAAATAACTTTTTTCTTGGATGTATCCGTTAGTCAATGCTTGCTTAACGAAATTTTCTTCATCATCTGGGTACATAAATAATATTGATCTTTGTAACGGTTCATCATCTGAATAAGTAGGAAGTTTTTCCAAAGCACTGTCTAAGTTATTGATCAAAGTTTTTTCACGATTAGTTAATTTTAAACCTCTTCTTAAATTATCATTCAAAGCATAAGCAACAGGAGAAGTGTAGTCCCTTATTGCTCGAACCTCATTCAAATTTAGCGTGTTTGATTTAAGCAACTTTGTAAAACTTTCAAGCCTTAGTGGTTTCACATTATGAGCTTGTTTGAATTCTTTCAAAGTCATTGCGTGAGTATTATTAGCATGAGCCCACTCTTTGTAAGTTTGATTCTTTACTAATCTTCCCTTGCCAGTAATTGGATCACGCTCCCAACGAGAAATAATATCCGGTAATGTTTCATCATAAGGAATAGTTGTGCACCTGCAATAAGGATGAATTAGAGGATAGTTTAAGCCTTCCACTCTATCCTTAACTTTAAACACTTTTTCATCTAAATGAGCACATTGATCACAAGTATGACTCTCAAGAGTTGCTAAATACTGATATTTCTCAATTTTGCTATCTTCATAAAACTGAGCAGTAGCAGTTTCTGTCGCATGTCCCATTTCAGTAATAACGAGTCTGTGAACATTTTTTTGTTCAAAGTTCGTAAAACGATCACGAATATCTTTTTCAATTCTGGAATAAGAATATCCCATCAATGTTCCTCTAAGCAGTGTATCAGTAAGCACATCAGGCAAAACTTTTGTATAGTTATTCCAAACTCTATTACTAAAGTTACTCCCTTGCCACGGTTGATACACAATATTCTTGAGCTGCTGCTCACTAAAGTTAGCGAAATTAATATCAAATCCACCAATTGCCAAATATCTAATGTATTGATCCATTGTATAAGTGTCTTGATACTGCTTAGCTAACCTTAGAGCAAATCTATTCTCTTCTTTATCAGCATACTTAATAGCAAATTGAGAAAACTGATCATATAATTTCTGAAGCCTTGCAATACGACTTTTATAATATGATGAATTAAGTTCACGATCATAGCCACCGGCTCTTGCTTTGGCTTCAAATTCCTGAAGAGTCATATCCCATTTACTGGTATCGATTGACTTTAAATATTTTGCAGCATTTTCAATATTCTCATTATTCGCCTTAGCATAAAGAGATATATACTTATAAGCTTCTTTTTCAAATTCAGTTTCTAGTTGCTTAAGACGTGATCTCATGGCCATCTCATAGTCAGCACTATACTCAATTTGTTTCTTCTTTTCATAAAGAACTCGTTGACGCCAGTACTTTTGACTATTCATTGCTTATTTCCTCAGTATTCTCATCATCCTGCTCGTCTTTATCAGGATTAGTAGGTTTAAAGTCTGAACCGAAACCATCACTTTCTTCAGCATCTTGCTTTTGATATTCAAGTTCTTGTTGGTAATCTTCAACGATTGGATTAGCCTTAGCGATTGCTTCCCTACTTGACCAGTTAGCGACAGTTGCAACGGTTTGAGCTTGTGTTAAATCATCTTCTGTACGAGTACGAGTCCAAGTTTGAACAATGTGCCTACCTTCAGAATCAGACAGGCCATAGAATCTCATAATGGCTCTCACTAGTTCACTAACAGATCTCTTGAAGTAGGTAATCGTATTACTTGCTTTGAGTTCCAAATGAGAATAGAGCATTTTAATAGCAACTCCTGAAGCATTTGTATCAGCAAAGTTAGCTGGATCAATACCTTGACCTTGTAAAAAGATATTACTCTTAGTTAAGGTAAGTATTTTATCTCTTGCTTCTGTTGGTATTTCAATTTGCAGCGTTTCTACACCAGATTGATCACCGTTACCAGAATTATTGATTTTAATAGCTTTATTTTCATTAAGATCGTGCATAAACTTCTTTAAATCCGCACCACCATAGTTCTTTAAGACAAGAACAACAGATTGGATATCATCAACATCATTGAGAAAGCCATTATATACATCATCATAAGCATCAATTAGGCCTTTAATTTTGTGTAATTCAGGTAATCTTTGCTTATTTTTAGGAAATTCGATAAATGGAACTCTACCGAAATCGTGTTTAAAAATATTGCTCCGACCAGTTTCATAACCTGCAGTAGCATCTCTTTCAGAAATACAGTTAAAAGGCTCAAGCGTTAAAGGGTTAGTTGTAACTTCCTTAAAGAAATAGCCGAATTTATCATCCCAATACTCATGGACTCTAAAATATTTGCCTGTATCTGGATCTAGTTGCTTGTAGGCTCTTAATACGGCTAGTAATTTATGATCCAGTGAAGTAGACCAAATAGGTGTTACTTGATCTGGTGGAACAATTCCATAACGCAATATATTATTAGTTTTATCTTTCCAGTATGTTAACCATCCTCTACCAGCGTTAGAAGCATCAACAACTAGATCATTGATAGTTAAAGCAAAGTCATCACCTAAAGCATCTATAATCTTTTGATTGTCATTTTTATTGCCTACATCAATTTGAGGAGGATTAGTGGCAATATAACCTGCTTCTTGATCTACCAATAACTGATAGAAATTGTGACTAATTCTATTGTCAGCATGTCTTAGCGGTTCATCTTTCCCGTGCTTATTAACCTTAGATTCGCCATTGTTTCGACTAGTTATATCATTCTTGTTGTTGTAATACTTCTTTGATTTCTCATATCTATTTATGAAATCTGATTGATTGTTATTGTATTGCTTAATCAATTCTTGCATCTGCTTTAATTCCAAGGGATGTAACCTCCTTTAGCATTACGTGAATAAATACCATAGCGAATAGCATCAAGCCGGTCGTTATGTCTTGTTTCATTTTCTTTGAGCGGCTCTCCTGTTTTTTCGTCCCAAGCATACTGATAGATTTCTTCCATTACTCCTTTAGAACAACTTTTAGCAATAAAAAAACGTCCCTGAGCCATAAGGCTTGAGACGTATTCGATACCTGGTAGAACATTCTTGTTAGCATTAAGAGCATTAATACCGTTAGACTGAAACTCATTAAGGTTATCTGGTCTGGCGCTATCGCAGTAAAACACTAGATTTCTGCCGTACTCATTCTGCAGATTCTTAGCTATGTTTACCCAGTACTTAATAAACTTATGCTTCTTAGTAAAATCTTTGAGTATGTATGTGTTACCATCATCATCTTCGCCCATCAAAATAATTGGATTAGGGTGTTCAAACCCCCAGTCGACACCTACGAAGTAATGAAGGCCAGTTGGTATCTTGTCATCATCAATAACCATTGTGTCTTGATTAAAGTCTTGATAAACAATACCGTCACCGGTCACCCACTGACCACGGATAGCACGATCATAGAACATCCCTTTTGGAGTAGAAGCCTTAAGAGACTTAACATACCCAGGATCTAAAAAGGTATTATCGTCAATCGTAAATGTATAAGAGACAATACCAGCTTCAGGATCTTTATTATCAATAAAGTCCGTCTTTAGCCAGTGAGTGGGAATATCCGGGTTAGTATCACAGATAATGTGTGAGTCTTCCATAGAACAGCGGTTACGAATTTCATTAAAAACTTCTTGATTAGCAAGCGTAGCTTCATTGATATAAGCACCGTATGAAGTGAACCCACGGGCACCAGCTAAACCGGCAATTGAGCCAGTATAGACAGGTACTACATCCACACCAAACAAATGGTAATGATTGTGCTTGTCAGGTCTTAAATCAATCCCGAATTGTCTAGAAATTTCAGCGATCACGTTGTTATAGATAGAACCAGAACTAGCTCCCGCAAGAATGAATTGAGGGTGGTTATCACCTAATTCTTTTGCTAATTTTGCTACTCTTCTTAGCTCATATAAGAATAAGTAATTGTCAATATGGGTCTTACCAGAACGAACAGCACCAGTAAGAATCATGATCTTAAATGGCTTAGTAAGATAAGTATTGAGCACCTTAGCCTGTTTAGGAGTTAAAACATCAGTTAGAGCCATGTTTCAAGTCCTCCTTAGCTAATTTATCCATCATCTTATCAAGTAATAATTCAATATCCTGCCCATTGTCTTCCATCGCCTTAGCCTTTGCTTCACTAACTCGGGTATCAGCAAGCAATTTACGAAGTTTAACCTTTTCAATTGGATCAACTGAAGGATATCTCTTAAGCAGTTCCTTACCAGCATTAACTTTATCTTTTAACGAAGGTTTTTTACTAATTTTAAAAGCTTCTTCAGCAGTTGAAACAACAACTTCTTCTTCTACTTCATCACGAATGATACGAGTATAGAACTCAAGAACTTCTTTGGCATCTGCAATTTTATGACTCTCAATTTCTTTCATTTTGTCGGTGATATAGGATTTGATGTTAGGTTTTGTTAGGTTTTCAGCACCAGTAAATCTAGCTGTTTTGTTAGAGTATCCAGCTTTAGTTGCTGCCTCAGTTGCATTGCCCGACTTAATATACTCGTCACAAAAAAGCTTTTGCTTTGCCGTTAACTTCAAATCTATCTCACCACCTACTTTTTAATGCAAAATGAAAAAGCCGGCTTATGCCAACTTAAATTCATTAATTTTCTCTTAATTGTTTAGATATTACTAATATTGCTCTTTTTGTAAGTTTATATCTATGAACTACACCGGGGCTCTAATCCGGCAATTGCCGAGATGAGATTTGAACTCATACCATCAACCTTATGAGAGTTGTAAGCGACCATCGCTTTGCTCGGCGATAAAAGTACTGAGCAGTTAACAAGAACCCATATTGAATTTAAATTTTTACGAAGTGATACTCAGTACTAATAAATGCTACTTCGCTAGGAATTTAAGCATTACTCCCTAGCGAATGATCTTTAAATTTAAAGTTGGACGACCAGCCAACTAACCCAATTAACAGAGACGACGAATTATCAATCAATCAAACAAACATACAGAATTTATTATAACAATTGCCATCTCTGTTAATGACAAGACAGGACTTACACCTGTACCACCGTAACTATCAAGTCGGACGTGTCTTTTTACCCTTACAGGTTTTCATGTCAATTTTTTTAAGATATATACATTGCTCGCTCCCGACTGTACTCTTTTAAACAGTTGTCCGAACCGTGGACACACGATTTTTAACCGTGGATCATGGCAAGCGATAGCTATCGAGGGGATCGAACCCTCAACAGCCCAAGTTACTAATATTCTTGGAGGAATTATTTAATGAACTTCCAAAATCGGTACTTTAGGTTATCGAAAATCCGCACTCCTTAAATTTTCGACAATACCATTTTTACATGTGGGTGGGTCTGATGTCAGCCCGATTTAGGCTCGATTTGGGCCCGATCAAAGTCCGATGAAGGCCCGCTAATTTAAAAATGTGCTTCCTAGATACAACAGAAACCATGTAAACAATATTTCTGTTAAAACAAACATTATTAAATAGGAGTATCCTTGCCATCTCGTTTTCTTATTTTTAAAAGTTCGAAATTTTTCAGCCTTGTTGCTGCACCAACCCGCACTAAAAATGAGAAATATAGCCCACACCAGATATACTGCTAAAAATATTACATCTGTAAGGGAATTAATCATTCTCTTCCCTCGGAACATACTCTATTTCTATGCGGTGCCATTTAACGCCTCTGTATTTTGACTCTGTTTTCCTGATTTGGAGTATTTCACTGTAATCCCCTTCTTCAAGAAAGCTATATACATCTTTTCTCACATTACTTAACTTAGGATCAGAAATAATATGAATGATCGTATCTACTTTTTCTTTAACTTTCATCCGGCCGTTCCTCCTTCCATACAGGCTCTAGGCTTCCGTCTTCATTAATGTAATACCATTTACCTTTTGAATACTTAATCGGCTTTCTGTCACTCATAATTCTTCCACCTCGACTATTACACGGGGTTCTTCTCCATAAATTTTATTAGTAAAGCCCGCTACCACTTGCTTATCATCTTGATAAAATCCAGGAACTACCACTTCTCTTTTATGAGTAGCTTTATTAGTTTTGAATAAGGATTAAGACCATCAAGGACAACTTTTTCAATATTATCTTTATCAGGCTTCTTAGTTGGGTATTCCAACCCTTCTAAGCAAGCCTTCTTTCTTTTCTTGGAGTAAGACTTCGGAACGTCAAAAACCGCCGTAATGTTAATTTTTAGGGGCTTATCCAGCATTTTCGCTTCTTTAGTCGCAATATCTCTTACAATAGCTTCATACATTTTGGTTTTTCTTGGAGTATAAAGGGATAACAGCCCTCTACTTTTTCTCGGCCTCTCTTTACCAAATGGCTTCCCTGGAATAATAAACTTATACTTCACTTAAGTACTTCTTTCTCTTTGTTGCTATATACCCTCAGTTCCGGAAGTTTCGTTTTAAGCCGATAACCCCAAACTGGTAATCTATCAGCGAACTCGCAGAGTGCCTTTTGTCTTCTGATTTTATAAGGGGACTCAGAAAGATCCAATCGTTCTCTTATCTGCCAAGGCTCTAATTCTTTGATATAAAGGTCAACAAGAATACTGCGACTATAAATCCTCTTGTTTGCATTTTCACGGCAATTTATTTAACGACGCTTGCCAACGTCACTACGGCTGATACGGGACTTCAACCCGCCTGCGTGTACTGCAGTTCAGATGTGTCAATTTACAAGACGATAACCACACGAGATCAGCCGGTTGTCTTAGGTATTTTTTCGACAATACTATAATACAATAATTATTTGTTATTGAATTACTCTAATAATGCTCATAAATTATTGTAAAGTTGCTCTTAGCTAAAATCCGTAAGACTAATAATTGGTTGGCAATGGTGAACTTTTTGCCAGTAATCAAACGAATTAGCAAAGTCAAACATAGCCCGTCTTCTTAAGTATGAAAATTTATATTGTTCGCTGTAAACCATCGCTTGAACATCTTGCCATGACTTTCTTTTAACAAAAAGTTCTATAAGAATTATTTGTGAGGAATGTGAGCAATGATGAATCGCATCATAAACAGCTTCTACCATAGCTTCAGCATCAATACCATTAATGAGCTTATCCTCATTTGAATTCCCAAAATTAGAGCTACCAGGAGCCGCTGATAATTTAGGAGAACTTAAATCAGTTAAATTTCTACCACTCATAAGTAACAACCTTGGTAAGTCTTTTTTGAAGAAACCAGAAACATTTTCTAGTGTTCTTTTTTTATTAACTTCAGGAAAAAGTAAACTCATCTATATCACTCCATAAATTTTCTTAGTGCTTCAGTAGCTGCAGTCGCCACCTTATCTATATCAATATCTTCTAACTTGTAACTCACTATGATCCCTCCAAGACTCATATAATTACCTCCGTTAAGCTTTAAGCAGGAATCTTAAATCTGCTAACTCTTGAGATCCTAGCGATTCCTTACTAATGCCTCCAAACTTGCTATCAAGTTTACCTAAAGCATCTCTAATCTCCTCGGATTTTTTAAGACGTGCTATTTTTTGTTCATCAGTTAATCTGCGACTATGGAGAATAAGAGGATTATTTAAATTAGATTTCTTAAAACCTAATTCTGCCCACTTGTGCTTTGAGTAAAACTTGCTTACATCTTCGTCCGTTCCATAGGGCTCGCCATTAAAAGATCTAACGATGTAGTACCGACCATTAGGGCTTTTAAGTATTTTCTTTTTCTTACTAAGCATCCCGGAAACATAACTATCCCCTTTACACAAGAAATGTGATAGCTAACCGCCCTGCTGTAAGTTCTAGTTTTGCCTTGTGGCCCACCTGGCAGCAATCGTTCAACAACTATATCGTATCTTGCTTTATAGTTAATCATTACCATCACCTCGCTATATCCGCTTAATTCCTTGACCTGCAATGCTTAATAAGGCGGATACTTCTTTTACTTCCTTACAGTCCAAAGCTCCTCGTTGAAAGGTATAAAGAATCTGCCTTGACTTTAAATCAATATCGAATCCAAATTTACCGCTGCAACAAACAACTTTTACCGTTCTGCCGGATCTACTTGATGCTGTCACTACATCATCAAGCCCTAAAATTTCAACGCAATCTTGTATGTAATTTCTATTCATCTGTTACTCCTAAAACGGTAAATCATCATCACTGATATCAATACTGTCACCGGTATTTCCAGCGAATGGATCACTATTACTATTACCGCTATTACTATTTTGACCGCTGTCGGAATTACGGTTTTCTCGGTCTTTACGAGATTCAAGTAATGAGAAATTATCAACAACTACTTCAGTCACATAAACTCGCTTACCGTCTTTATCATCGTATGAACGAGTTTGAATACGTCCATCGACCCCAACCAGTGAGCCTTTATTTGTAAAATTAGCAAAGTTTTCAGCGGCTTTTCTCCAAATAACACAACTTATAAAGTCCGCTCCTCTTTCGCCCTGAGCATTAGTAAATTGACGATCTACAGCTAATGTAAAAGTAGCTACGCTAATTCCACTACCTGTTTTTCTTAACTCCGGATCACGTGATAAGCGTCCAGTTAATACAGTTCTATTAATCATTAATAAGCTCCTTTAAGTACTTAAGGCTAGGATTGAATATCCCGCCATATCTAATAAAGTGTCCTGTAAGCTTTCGTCATTCTCTTTAAGCTCATCCTTACCAATAAGACTGCAGATACGATTAAACTTGTCAGAAAGCCTAATAGCTATTACTGTGTTGCCGAATTGATCAACAGACTTAGTAAAGCTGTCGCCATAAGCTTCATTCTTTTCTAAAAGAACGTCAGCAAGATGATCTGTGTATCGCTTGAAAGAATTACTACTTTGAATTTTATTAGTAGCTTCATATTCTTTGACTAAATCTGATATTTGATCTTTTTTCGCTTTTATTTCATCGGGTAAAGCACTATCGAAATGTCCAAAATAATAAACATTCCAATCAAAGTTATCTGTAGACCAATCTTTCCACATAATTTCTGTTTCATCATCAGACTTATCAATGTATAAACGATCATCAATTTTCTTTAATCTTTTTTCTAATTCTTCAATAGTCATTTATTCGCTCTCTCCTTGTTCAAATTTTTCAATAGGTGCAATTACACTCTTGATCAAATTCAAGCCATATTTGCCAGGAAAAGTAAGCATAGGAGCAAACTGTAAGCACCATCCAAGATCATTCTCTTCGTGTAATTGGCATAAAATTCGGTCAGCATATTCAATTACAATTCCAGCATTAAGCTTTTTAACGTTGTAATGCTTATCGATTCTTTGAAGTTCTCGCTTTAATTCAAGTTCATTCTTGTTCATTTTCATTACTCATTTCTTTATCGTTTTTGTCATTAGATTCTTCGGTATTTACCGCCTCTGTTACATCTTCAGCAGCAGAAACACTTTCACCGTTAAAAATCTTGTCGGCTACCTTCTCAATAGTTTTATAGGCCTTAGCTGATTGCAAAACACCTTTAACAAGAAGAGATCTAGTTCTCTTATCCATATTGAACTTTAAATCTTCAAAATTATATTTTTTAAAAGCTAAAGCTAAGTTTTCCAAATCACACAGATATTTCTTAACTGCTTCTTCATGAATTGCTTTTTCAAATCCCGATTTTTCCATATTGCCCTCTTTCTAATACCTCTTGTCTTTAATTCCTGAAAAGTCTAGTTGGTGTCCCTTGCTTCCAGCTAAAAGACGGCTGATAAGCTTAGGATTGTAAGACTTTTTCAACTGCTCCATTGTTAAATTGGTTGTAATAATGATTCTTTTTTGCCTATTAGTGATCTGATAAAGCACACGTTGAATGAAGTTACTTGCTTCGCTCTTAGAAGCGTTCATTGCTGATTCGCTTCCTAAATCATCAATTACCAATAGATCAACTTTTGATAGCTGCCTAACAGCATATTTTTCCGTCCATTTAGCAGTTGGATCATCAAATGAATCTCTAATCGCTAAGAATAAACTGTTTACATTGATGAATAAACAAGTTTGAGGCGGATCACTATACTTATTAACAGCGTTCAACATTGCCATTGCTAAGTGAGTTTTACCCTCACCTGGAGTTCCATACATTAGCGTATTGAATTTAGTAGTTTTATCTTTGAAGTATTCACCGGCTATGCTTCTAGCTAAAGCCTTCATTTGGGCTTCTTTTGAGCCTTCAGGCGCTTTGAAATTATCAAATGTATGACTAAACTCACTAGGATCATCAACAAGGCTATTGCGCCTTAAATTACCTCTAACAATGTTCATTGTGTTAGCAATATCTAGTTGCTTTTTCTCTTGATTTACTTCCTCTCTTGTGCAAAGAGTACAAAATGGATCACAATTGCCTATTTTTACAAGATTAACGTGATGAATTGGACATTTTTCATCAGTTTTATAGTCTTAATCGCTACCACTACCAACCATTTGACCAGTAAACTTTTCTTTGCCATCAGTAATGGTGAAAGTTTCTTGGATGTCGTAAGTAGTTAAGATTTGTTTGTAGTTTCGGCCTTTATAGTTCTTATTAATTTCTTGAACATCCCTATTGAGAATGGAAGTAGATTCCGGAATGATGATTAATGAATATTTAACAAGAGCTGCTTTAACCGCTGCTTTGATTGCTGATTCCGACTGAAACTTATAATTTTGGCTTTCATTAGTACCATCTTTTTCAATAGCCTTGATTTCGCTCATTGCTTTAGAAAGTTTTTGAGCTAAAGGCATATCTTCTTTAGTTTCTGAAGTTTTTTCTACTTTTTTAGTTTCTTTTGCCTTTTCTTCTGCCATATTTAATCGTCCTCAATTCTGTAAAGTAATACTCTATTTTCGTTTAATCTTTATGTCTGCCCCGTATCATAGGAATACTCCTATAAAATTGAGGTTTTTCTATTAGGCTTTAAATGTGCACCGTTCACTTCAATTCCGGCTTTAAGGTCTTTATAAAGTAATTTCTTATCAATTTTTTCGATTGTCTCTTCATGCTTGTAAGACTCAGGCAATAAGCTGGAATCCTCAATAACGGTAGTAGCTTTATAATTCCGTGGTCTTAAAATATGATTTTCTGTCTTAATCTGCTTAGCACCTGAATCATCGATAGTCTGCGTTATATATTCCATAATTCGATCATTCTGATTAGTAAGGCGTTTCTTTTCATTTTGAAGAGTCTTAATCTTATCTGTGATCCAATCGATGTTACTTGAGTTGCTATCGTACCAACCGGCTAAACCATCCAGCTTATCGTTACGAGTTAATTCCAAACTGTCTAAAGTATCTTTTAATACTTCTGGATCGATGTCCTTATCTTTGAGTTCTTCAATTTTGCTGTTAATTTCAAATAAATTCATGATAAAATACTCCTTGGATTTAATTTTTAATAATCATTATTCAAGTTAATCAGGTCGCAACTGATTAACTTTTTTGTTTCATCTAGTAAACCGTCAACGAAGTTGGGCTCCCACTTAGTGTTTCTAAGATCGATACTAATGGCATTAGAACAGCTAAGAAGACTAGATTTGATTCTTTCATATCGATTGGTTCGTCGACTTGCCACATGGTGTTCAAAAATTTGTTCCATAATTTCATCTCCAAAAACTCCTAAAATCTCCCAAAACTCGGAAAAGTCTCGGTAACTACTATCCAAAAATCAATTTAATTGCCAAGTTGGAAAGGAATATTCCTATTTGAGAAACAACCGTTCCAATTCCACACGCAATAGTTATTAATAGAATTGCCATACATAGCCATTCGCTGGTTATCGTTAACTGTTTATCAAATTTGCCATAATTTAAGGCTTTCTCTAGTCGTTTCATTGTTCTTCATCTCCCCACCCCGCGTTAATACACTCCTCTAAATCATCTAAATCAATGTTCCCTACTAATGCCTTAAAGAAACGATCCATCTTTTCGGCATCATCAGTATGGTAAAGCTGCCATAATTCGCTAAAAACCATATCTTCATCTAACATTTCTAAACAACCTCCTTAGCAGTAATTCCTGAGTTGATAAACTCATCTAAATCTTGCTTTCTGAAATATTTAAGAGTTCCGTTCGTTGTTGTAGCTAACCTTCCAGCTTTAACAAGTCGATCTATTGTAGAAGGACTTTTTCCGATGTAAGCTGCAGCTTGACGCCGATTAAATGCCTTTTGTTGTACAAACATCCGAATCCACTCTTGTAGCTCTCGCTTTGATACGCCAGCTTTTTTAGAATTTTCTTCCATATACACTTCACGTGCTACGGAAGCTATGTAGCTTTTAAAAACCTCTTGGTTGATGAGTTCCATTTAAAACATCTCTTTTCTTATAAAATTGATTTGTTCCGTACTTGGACTGGTAAAAAGAATCAATTTAAGAAGTAATTCTTTTTCATCAAGGCTTTTAGCTTTGCGATACCATTTCGTTAATGCTAAAAGACTTATTTTTTATCCTTCTTCAACTAACTCATGCTCCTTCAAGAACTTGTTGATAAAGTATTGCTGTCCTTTACCTGTCACCTTCGGTGTCTTACTAATTGAAGTAGAACCATTCGCATGATTGATTGTTGTTTCTTTAATCTTGAACAGTCCCAAGTTCATAGCTCTTTGAGTAGGCATATTCCAATCGCTGCCCTTCCGGTTGATCAGGTAGCCGTGTTCACGCATCCAACGGAATAACCGTGTTGCTCCAATATCAACACCGTTACCTCTTAAGATCTTTGCTAACTCGCCAATAAGGATTGTTGTTCTACTCGTTGTAACTGAGTCGGCAAATAATGCTTTAGGCTTCATTTCTTGGATTTTGATGTCTTTTTGTCTCAGCTGGTCTGCTGCTTGTTGAAGCAAACTTGCTAAACCATCCTTGTTGTTTACAACATCGAAAGCTTTTTCATCAGTCATGTAAGCACCGTTCTTACGAATTGATGGAAGAACTTCTGATGTAACCCAACGTTTAAACTTTTTAGCGTTTGGCATTTTGCTACTAAAGACAAGCGAGTAAACACCGGATTCAGCGATTAAATCAACACTTTTATACCCCGTCGCATTTTGCGACAATTGTGAAGCATTCACAATCTCACTTTTTTTATCTTCTTCGTCAACGTGCTTTCTTAAAGCATCCCTTGTATTTGAATAACCGAGAATTTGAGCGACATCCTTGCCAATGAAGTAAGGTTCACCGTTAATTCTTAAAGTTCTAACTTTTTGATCTTCAAAGTTAAAAAGTTGAATTTGATTTTCCATTTCTTTTCCTTTCACTGCGCGTAATCCTTCGCGTAATTTTCTTCAACTTTATAATTCATTCATTTTGTGTACTCCCCACTTTTTAATACTTAAGCTGGCGTTTTATTATCACAATTCGTGATTTTACCAGCAAAAAAAATGGACTCCACACTTTGCTTATAAAACTTAGCAATTTTTATTTTAGTTGAATCACTACCCGATCTATGCCCCTTCTCTAAAGAAGAAAGCATAGATTGACTAATTCCGATTTCTTTTGCTGCTTCCTCTTGACTCAAGCCACGATCGATACGTAACTTAATTAATATTTTGTTCATCTTCCCACCTCCCTTATCACGATCTGTGATTATATAATATATCACGTTTCGTGATCTGTCAACACTATTTGTGATATTTCATTAAAATAAATTACTATTCGTGATATGATTATTACAAATAGTGATACAGGAGGCGCTAAAATGGCTTCATTAGGACAGAATATTTCAGAATTAAGAAAAAAGCACGGTTTATCTCAAGCGCAATTAGCTGATAAATTAGGAATAGGTACAAGTACTCTAGGGATGTATGAAACTAATAAGCGTGAACCTAGCTATCAAACTTTATTAGCTATCGCAGATTTCTTTAATAAATCTATAGATGAGCTTTTAGGTAGAGATGAAGCTAAATCCAAAGACGTACCTTTAAATTATGGTGATTTAGGTCTTCCCTATAAAGGCGCTATATCGGAGGATTTAAATGATACTTTTAGACTATTAGCTAAACAATACGCCGAAAAACATAATTTACCTAAAAGGGATGCATAAAATGTATCAAACAGTAGAGCAGAAAATAAAAGCACGAAACAGAGTAATCAGGTGGCTAATGAATTATGGGTTAGATCATCAATTTGGTGTTACATTCTCCTACACCGCTGAAGACGATGATCCTTCTGAATCCTTTCCTGAATACAGTACTGCTGTAATTAATGCAAATTGGAAAAATATCGATGAGATACCTTTTATCATCGGTCACGAACTTGGGCATTTAATTCTAGGTCATTCTAGAAAAGACTTTGATCAAAGTCCCGCAAAAAGAATTCGTATGGAACGTAAAGCAAACGAGTTCAGCCTTTTTCTTCTAACCGAATATTGCGATATTCATGATATTTACTTTTATAACTGGCTCACTTTTGCTCAATCTTTTGGAATTCCTAAGGATTGTTATTATTTACTAGAAGAACAGGCATAGGAGCTTCACATGGGATTATTAAGTAAGATATTAAACATAGTTAATAACTCAAAGCCTCTCTCTAATCAGCAGAATGATATTGAGAACAAACAAATGTGGCAAGAATTTAATAAATTAGAAGAAATGCGTCCTGATTTTTATGAAATAATAGGTCGTCCTACTGATTTTCCTAAATATACAGACAGATATGAAACGAATACAAATTTCACTATGCGTGAATTATTACTGTTGGTCTGGTATGGGAAAGTTAAAAAAGGACGTCTCATTAATACAAGAATTCCAAAATATTTCTTTTATGATTACAATTTGAATGGTGTCGCAGTAACTCATAAATTCATAAAACAAAATTTACTTATTGAGCACAATGATAGATATGTTCTATCAGATGAAGCTAAAAGAATAGTAGATTTTTACAATGAATTATGGGAAATACATACAACAAAAGAGTTTCCCACCTGCTTAGATGAGGATTTTGAAACTTGGGAACATGGAAAGGCACTGATACCTTTTTATGAGAAAGAAATTATTTATTTAAAAAAAGATATTATTTATGTTCAAGCTGATATTGAGTTTTCTCAAAAATATCCAGATTTTCCTTTATCTGCGCAGAATTTAGACCAAATAATAAATTTTAAAAAAGAGGATATAGAAAGAGACAAGAAACGAATCGCTATTTGCCAAGATAGAATTAAAGCTTTAAGCGATTAATTTAGTCCAATAAATGAAGACTTAAAAAGCTGAGTTGTTCAACGGCATAATTTTAGTTAAGGAGAAAATTATGGGCCTAAAAAAAGTAACGCTAACTAGTGCTATTGCGTTATTAAGCATTGGATTAGCTGGATGTAGTAGTTCTACTACTTCAAAACCTAAAAATATTAGTTTTAGTCAACTTTCTAGTAATAAATCTCGAAAGAAAGTAATAAATAATGACTTAGCTAAAAACCTTAAAAAAGAGCAAAAAAAGGCTAAGGATGGTAATGAAGACTACAATTACTCACTATATGTTTACAAAATTCAAACTTGGCAAGATCAAACCATAGCTGTAAATGTAGATAGAGCTAATTACCTAGAGCTTTCTACTAAAGAAAAAATTGCTGTTGGTCAAAGTATTAACGATTTAGTGAAAAAAGTTTTTAAAGAAAACTATGTTAAAGCTAAGAGTAGTTTCTTTATCTCTATTTACGATGAAGACGGAAATGTTTTAATTCCTGCTTATAATTATCAAACTTTCAAATTTAAATATAAGCAGGATCAAGAAGAAGCAGATAAGCCTGATATTCCTACAGAATATGAAAATGCTTTAGTAAAAGCTCAATCATATTCAGACAATATGTTTATGTCTAAACAAAAAATTTATCACCAATTAACTTCTCAATACGGAGAAGGATTTTCTAAAAAAGCTGCTAAATATGCTATCGATCATGTTAAAGCTGATTGGAATAAAAATGCTTTAAAGAAAGCAGAAAGCTATCAAAAAGATCAGCATTTATCCAAAGAAAGAATAAGACATCAACTTACTTCAGCTTATGGAGAGCAATTTACTGAGGCGCAAGCTGATTATGCTATCTCGCATTTAGCAGAATAGTAGTTAGGCTACCTAGCGTAGCCTTTTGTTTAACGCTCGCTGAGAACATACGTTTAAACGAATACAAAATAAAAAGGCTCGCCTGTCATTCAACAAGCGAGCTAATAAAAACTAGAAAGGAGGTGAACTATATGCCTAGAAGAAAAGATCCCGAGATCACCTCTTATACTCTGAAAGATGGAAAAACCTACTTCAGATTAAAGACTTATGTCGGAACTGATCCAGAAACAGGAAAGGCCGTTAAAGTTACTAGAAGTAAGCTTAAATCTCGTAAAGAAGCCGAAGCTTTGCGCAATCAGTTAAAAGCCCAAGGCGCTACTGCCGTTAAGAATGGTTTAGATATCAATAATAAACGAAAAACTGTAAGAGACGTTTACAAGGTTTGGATTGAAGTTGTTTCTTTAGACGTCCGCCCCTCTACGATTGGTAGATTGAAAGATACTTGGAAAAACCATACCGAACCCGAATTTGGAGATAACTTCATTGACAATATCTCCCCTGATCACATTCAAATATATGCTAATAATTTAGCCGAAAAGTACATAACCTATAAAAACATAGTAAATCAACTCCATAGGTTGATAAGGTATGCTATTTTTCGCCACTGGTGTAATCGTGACCCTTTTGATTTCGTGCTCATTCCTAAAAAGTCTAAACAAAAAAAGAAAGATACTTCTCATAATTTTTATGAAAAAGATGAACTAAAACACTTTTTAGAAGTTGCTAAGGACTACAATCCTATGAAGTATACTTACTTTTTAACGGTCGCTTCGCTAGGTTGCAGACGAAGTGAAGCTCTAGCCCTCAAGTGGACTGATATCGATTTTGATAATAGAGCAGTAAGAATTGAGCGCACAGTTTCTAAAGATGAACACAGACATAAACATATCGATGATGTTAAGAATGGAATCCATCATACTGTTCCGATGTCAGATAATTTATTTATGGTTCTAAAAGATTATCGAAAGCATGTTCAAGAAATTGGTGATACGTGCCAATGGGTATTCCATCAACAAGATTACAGCTACTATTGGCCCCAACAAACCGATATTTGGATTAAATACTTGTATAAGTTTGACAGAAAGCGCGTAGCTAAGTGGAATAAAGAGCATCCAAACGAAAAGCCGAAGCAGCCTTTACGCAAAATAACCCCTCACGGTCTACGGCATACTCTAGCTACTCTTCTTTATGATGGTAACTCAAGAATTAAGCCAAAAGACGTTCAATATATTTTAGGACACCGAACGTCAAAAACTGCTATGGAAATTTACACCCACGTAACTCAGCAGCAGAAGAAAGATATTAGAAGTTCGATCAATAATTTGGACTTTTAAAGTGCCTTTTACGTTAATTTTACGTAGATTTTTAAAATGGTATAAAAAAAGCACCGACAATCGTTGGTGCTTAAGGTTTTTAGCCATTTTTATTTACCTTTAATGTCATCGTCATTCATCTTAAGGACCGCCATGAAGGCATCTTGTGGTACATCTACCTTACCAACAGCCTTCATTCTCTTCTTACCACGCTTCTGCTTTTCAAGAAGCTTAGCACGACGGTCTGGGTCACCTGTATGAATCTTCCAAGTAACATCTTTACGATATGGTTTAATAGTTGCACGAGAAATAATCTTGGCACCAATTGCACCTTGAATATCAACTTCAAAGTTTTGACGTGGAATAAGCTTCTTAAGCATTGAAGTCATTTGACGTGCACGATCTTGGGCTTCTGATCTGTGAGCAATGAAGCTCAAAGCATCGATAGGTTCTTTATTAAGCAAGATATCGATCTTAACCAAATCAGTAGCACGATAACCTGTAATTTCGTAGTCAAGGGATGCATAACCTTTAGTTGATGATTTCAAATCGTCAAAGAAGTCAAAAATGATTTCAGCTAAAGGCATGTTGTAAATAACGTTAACTCGATATTTATCAAGGTAATCCATAGTGACAAACTCACCACGTTTTCTTTGACAAAGTTCCATTACAGGACCAACAAAATCATTTGGCACCATAATTTCTGCCTTAACGTAAGGTTCTTGAACTTCCTTATATTCACCGGCATCTGGCAAGTCAGATGGGTTATCGATAACCTTAGTTGAACCATCATTCATAATCGCATGGTAATCAACTGATGGTGCGGTCATGATCAAATCAAGATTAAATTCTTGCTCAAGACGTTCTTGAACAACATCCATATGAAGAAGGCCAAGGAAACCACAACGGAAACCAAATCCTAATGCTGTTGAAGTTTCAGGTTCAAATTCCAAAGCAGCATCGTTTAATTGAAGTTTTTGTAATGCTTCCTTTAAATCATCATAATCACGGTTATCAACTGGATACATACCTGAGTAAACCATTGGTGGAATTTGACGATAGCCAGGAAGTGGTTCAGCCGTTGGATTTTCAGCATCAGTAATAGTATCACCAACACGAGTTTCACGAACTGACTTAATATTAGCAGTCATGTAACCTACGTCACCGGCAACCAAAATATCCTTCTTAACTGGATGAGGACTTGAGACACCTACTTCGGTAACTTCATATTCCTTACCAGTATTCATAATTTTGATCTTATCGCCTGGCTTTACAGTTCCCTCTTCAACTCTGACTGAAAGAACAACTCCACGATAGTCATCATATTTTGAATCAAAAATTAATGCCTTGAGTGGAGCTTCCAAATCACCATCAGGAGCTGGAATATCTTGAACAATCTTCTCAAGCATATCTTGAATACCAACACCTGTTTTACCTGAAACAAGTGCAGCTTCAGAGGCATCAAGTCCAAGCATTTCTTCGATTTCTTCTTTGGCATTATCTGGATCTGCAGATGGCAAATCAATTTTATTAATGACTGGCAAAATTTCCAAATCATCATCAATAGCCAAGTAAGTATTAGCCAAAGTTTGTGCTTGGACACCTTGAGATGCATCTACAACCAAAAGCGCACCTTCACACGCAGCAAGAGAACGTGATACTTCATAAGAAAAATCGACGTGTCCTGGTGTATCGATTAAGTGGAAAATGTAGTCTTCACCATCTTTAGCATGATATTTAACTTCAACTGAGTTCATCTTGATAGTAATTCCACGTTGTCTTTCAAGTGGCATATCATCAAGCATTTGATTCTTAAGTTGACGTTCTGAAACAGTATCTGTCAATTCAAGAATTCTATCAGCAATGGTAGATTTACCATGGTCGATGTGAGCTACGATTGAAAAATTTCGAATATGTTTTTGATAATCTTTTAATTTATTAATATCCATAAAAGTGTTCACCCTTTACTATCTTTATTATTATAGCAAAGCTAACTACTTAGATAAAATATTAGAATAAAAAATCAGGACCTTATTTGTCCTGATTTCTTTTTTAATAACTAACTTTTTCATCATGTTCTGCAAGATCCAATCCTTGCATTTCTTCTTCTGGGCTAACACGAATTGCCATGAAGAAATTAAGAATTTTAACTATTAGCAAAGTTAAAATTGTTACAAAAATAATAGTAATTAAAGTACCTCCAGATTGTACTAAGAATAAGT
This sequence comes from Lactobacillus hamsteri DSM 5661 = JCM 6256, assembly GCF_000615445.1. GTDB lineage: Bacteria > Bacillota > Bacilli > Lactobacillales > Lactobacillaceae > Lactobacillus > Lactobacillus hamsteri. The sequence goes on from NZ_BALY01000011.1 coordinate 40,834, forward strand.
GCCAGCCACCATTATAGAATAGGCCATTTTCTGGAATATCGGCATTTACTGACTTACTGGCAAATAATCCTGTTAAAATTGATCCCATAATTCCGGAGACGCCGTGACAACCAAAAGCATCCAACGGATCATCTAATTTAATTTTGTTTTTAGCGAAATTAATAAATAGATAACTGGCACATGTGCAGATTACCCCAATAAAGAAAGCCCCTGCGCCTGAAACATATCCAGCAGCTGGAGTAATTCCAACTAAGCCACAAAGCGTACCTGTACAAATTCCAATTAATGAAGGTTTGCCACGAAACTTTAATTCAAGAACTAGCCAAGTTAACATTGATGCTCCAGTTGCAATCGTTGTTGTTAAAAATGCCTGCAAGGCAACCTTGTTAATCGCAAAAGCTGAACCAACGTTAAAGCCATACCATCCAATCCATAGAATACTAGTACCTAATAAAACCCACGATAGACTATAATGCTCAGAAGTAACGTTTTCTTTAAGACGCGGGCCAACCGCAATTGAAAGAAGCAAAGCGGTAATTCCGGCATTAATATGGACAACTGTCCCACCAGCAAAATCAATCATTCCCATTTTAGCTAAAATACCGTCTGGGCTCCAAACCATGTGGACCATTGGATAGTAAACTAAAACTGACCAGATAACCAAAAATGAAAGGAGATATCTAAATTTCATTCTTCCTACCACAGCTCCAACAAATAAAGCCGGAGTAATAATTGAAAACATCATTTGAAAAAGTAAATAACTCGCATTAGTAATACCTAAGTCTTTAGAATACATTGCTGTTAAATCAACTTTAGATAGGAAAAAACTACGGTCAAAACCAAAAACTCCAAACACATTTTTTCCAAAAGCAATATTATAGCCAAATGCCGCAAATAAAATAATTGCTATTCCAGTAATCACAAAAACTGAAGCCATTGTGTTGACTACATTCTTTTTACTAACTAATCCGCCATAAAAAAATGCTAAACCCGGCGTCATGAAAAATACTAAAATTGTTGAAATCATTAGAAAAACTGTGTTTGCTTGGTTCATGGTTTTACCTCCTCTTTAATTGGTATAATAACTATACCAATTTGATAAAAGTGTCTATTGCAGTTGAAATATAAGTCTTGTATTTGATTACCAATTATACATGCAAATAAATATTTGTCTAGTGGTTTATTATAATTTAATTAAAAAAAGCAATGCTTCAAATGAAACATTGCTTTCTATCAATTAGAAATATCCGCTTATTCGCCGTTCAATTTATCTTTAAGTCTTTCAAAGAATCCTTTACCTTGTGGAGTGATTGATTCACCACTAGCCTTAACATAGTCAACTAAAGCTTGCTTTTGCTTTTCGTTAACTTTATTAGGAATTTTAACTTCAACAGTGGTAATTTGATCACCATTTCCGCCACCACGAAGATATGGTACACCTTCACCCTTAATAGTGAATTTCTTATTAGGCTGAGTACCTGCAGGAATCTTCAAATCCGTTTCACCATGAACGGTCTTAACTTTGATTTCGTCACCCAAAGTTGCCTGAGCAAATGAAATTGGAACAGTTGTATAAATAGTGTTGCCACGTCTTTCAAAGTCCTTAGATGGCTTGATACGATAACTAATATACAAATCACCGTAAGGTCCACCGTTCTTACCAGCTTCGCCTTGGCCTTCATAACGAAGTTGTTGGCCATTGTCAATACCAGCTGGAATATCAACTTCAATTGTATTCTTGCCTTCAACAGTTCCAGCACCATGACAGGTCTTACATGGATGTTCAATAATTACGCCTTTACCATGACATTTATCACAAACAGTTTGTCTTTGGATCACACCAAAAGCAGATTGTTGAGTAATTGTCATATAACCTGAACCATGACACTTATCACAGGTAATTGGATGAGTACCTTTTTCAGCACCTGTTCCGTGACAAGTAGAACAAGTTTCACTACGATTATATGAAACTTGCGTCTTCTTACCAGTAATGGCATCCATAAAGTCAATCGTCAAAGTATAATCTAAATCTTGACCACGTTGTGGGGCAGTTGGATCAACTCTTTGACGTTGACCGCCACCGCCAAAAATGTCATTAAAGATATCACCAAAATCGCTAAAGCCACCAAAACCTTGAGCTCCAGCACCACCGAAACCTTGGCCGCCAAAACCGCCTTGACCATTTACACCTGCAGCGCCGAATTGGTCATATTGTGCACGTTTTTGCTTATCATGCAAAACTTCATAAGCTTCATTAACTTGCTTATACTTTTCTTCAGCACCTGGCTCATGGTTTAAGTCTGGGTGGTATTTTTTGGCTAATTTACGATATGCTTTACTTATTTCTTGTTCACTAGCGTTGCGATCAACACCAAGAACCTTATAGTAGTCTTCTTGTGCCAAAATCTAAACTCCTCACATTCAAAAGAAAAGAACTACCCTTAAGCAGTTCTTTTCTTAATAGGTTATTTAAATTATAAACCCTTTTACTTATCTGGGTCTACCTTATGGAAGCTACCATCTTGGGTACCACCATTGTTACCATTTGGATTGCCACCTTGAGGGCCAGCTTGTGGACCTGCTTGACCAGCAGCACCTTGAGCTCCACCATTCTTTTGGTAAAGCTTAACTGCTAAATCTTGAGCAGCCTTGGATAAAGCGTCCTTCTTTTCCTTCATTTCATCCAAGTTGTTATCCTTTTGAGCCTTCTTCAAGTCTTCAAGAGCATCTTCAACTGGCTTACGGTCACTGTCAGCAAGCTTATCCTTAGTTTCCTTCAAAGTCTTTTCAGTAGTAAAGATCAATTGATCAACTTCGTTGCGAAGGTCTGCTTCTTCCTTACGCTTCTTATCTTCTTCAGCGTGTTCTTCAGCATCCTTTTGCATCTTTTGGATTTCTTCGTCTGAAAGACCGGATGAACTCTTAATAGTAATCTTTTGTTCCTTACCAGTACCCATATCCTTAGCAGATACATTTACAATACCGTTCTTGTCGATATCGAAAGTAACTTGAATTTGAGGAACACCACGTGGTGCAGGTGGAATATCAGTCAATTCAAAGCGACCAAGAGTCTTATCATCTGCGGCCATTGGACGTTCACCTTGCAATACGTGAACATCTACAGCTGGTTGGTTATCAGCAGCAGTTGAGAAGATTTGACTCTTTGAAGTTGGGATAGTAGTGTTTCTATCAATTAACTTAGTGAACACACCACCCATGGTTTCAATACCAAGTGACAATGGAGTAACATCAAGCAAAACGATATCCTTAACATCACCTGAAATAACACCACCTTGGATAGCTGCACCTAAAGCAACAGCTTCGTCAGGGTTGATTGAGTGGTCAGGTTCCTTGCCAGACCATTCCTTAACAGCCTTTTGAACTGCAGGAATACGAGTTGAACCACCGTTTAAGATAACCTTGTCGATGTCGTTAACAGTTAAACCAGCATCTGATAATGCGTTGTCAAAGGCAACCTTAGTCTTTTGTACCAAATCATCAGTTAATTCATCAAACTTGGCACGAGTTAAGTCAGCTTCAAGGTGAAGTGGACCTGCTTCGCCAGCAGAAATGAATGGAAGTGAAATGTGGGTTGATGATACACCTGACAAGTCCTTCTTAGCCTTTTCTGCGGCATCCTTTAAACGTTGCATTGCCATCTTGTCTTTAGATAAGTCAACACCGTTTTCATCCTTAAAGTTCTTTACAAGCCAATCAATGATACGATTATCAAAGTCGTCACCACCAAGGTGAGTATCACCGTTAGTTGATAATACTTGGAAGACACCGTCACCTAATTGAAGTACGGAAACATCGAAAGTACCACCACCAAGGTCGTATACTAAGACTTTTTCATCATTGTCATCTTTATCCAAACCATATGCCAAAGCTGAAGCAGTTGGTTCGTTAATGATTCTTTGAACATTCAAGCCAGCAATCTTACCAGCATCCTTAGTAGCTTGACGTTGAGCATCGTTGAAGTATGCAGGAACAGTAATAACTGCATCATTAACTTCTTCACCCAAGTAATCTTCTGAGAACTTCTTGATGTATTGCAAGATAAATGCTGAAATTTCTTGAGGAGTGTATTCCTTGTCGCCAACCTTTACCTTGTAACCTTCTTCACCCATGTGACGCTTAATTGAAACAATAGTGTTAGGGTTAGTAATAGCTTGACGCTTAGCAACAGCACCAACTTGCATTTCGCCATCTTTGAATGCAACTACTGAAGGAGTAGTTCTGTCACCTTCAGGGTTAGTAATAATCTTTGGTTCTTTACCTTCAAGAACTGCAACTGCTGAGTTAGTAGTTCCGAGGTCAATACCGATAACTTTTGACATTAAGTAAACTTCCTCTCTAAAGATTTTATTGTGCAACTACAACCATTGCTGGTCTAAGTGTACGATCTTTATATTTATATCCTTTTTGTAAAACCTGAGCAACGTGGTCTTTTTGATCATCATTTTCTGCTGCAACTGTTTGAACAGCTTGATGCAATGTCGGATCAAATTTTTCGCCATCAGCTTTGATTTCTTCGATGCCGTTATCTTTCAAACTCTTAACAAGTGAATCAAGGGTCATTTGAACACCTTTCTTCAATTGTTTAGAAGCATCATCATCAGCCTCAACGCTTAACGCACGTTCCAAATTGTCTAATGCAGGCAAAATGTCTCTGGCCAAATCTTGTGATTGATACTTGATAAGTTGAGCTCGTTCTTTAGAATAGCGGTTTTGCATATTCTGAATTTCTGCTTCGCTACGCAAGTAACGATCTTCAAGATCTTTATTTTTCTTTTGCAATTCAGCAATCTCGTCTTTCAACTTCTTGCTGTCATCTGTAACTGCTTCCGCTTTTTTATCTTCAGCTTGCTTAGGCTTTTTTTCCTTTACTTTAGCCTTAGGAGCAGTATCTTTTTCATCCAAGTTCTTTTCGCTTGGAAATTCTTCCTTACTCACGGCTATCCTCCTTTATTGGAATCTGCCATAGTAATCTAGCAACTTCTTGGCTAACTCATTTCTGAAATATTCTAGCAAGCCAATCATTTGCGAATATGGCATATTGGTTGGACCTAATAAGGCAATTGTGCCTTTACCATGTTCACCAACACTATATTCCGCGGTTAATAAACTATAATTCTTGAGCAGTTCATTTGGAAGCTCTGAACCAAGTCTTACTTGAATTGGAAACTTACTATCATTAGTAGGCGAATAATTCATTAAACTTGAAATCACATCATTTTGATCAACTAATTCATACAATGAACGCAGATCTTTGACATTTTGTTCTGAGCTGTTGTTTAACAAATTGATTTGTCCATCAACATACATCTGCTCACTAGCGGCATCTTTCAATACATCTTCTACCAAGCTTAAAAGCTCAGTTGCATGATCTCCGCCAAGTTCATGAGATGATAAACTTTGAAGAAGAGTTGGCGTAATTTGCTTTAAACTCTTCCCTACCAATTTATCATTAATCATCCGTACTGCTTTTTCAATTTCATCCCCATGAATATTATGAGGCAAAGCATATACTTGATTTTGTACGTTGCCATCACTAGTAACTAAAATTGCCATCACCTGACGGTTAGATAAAGGAACGATTCTAAAGCCTGTTACAGTAACACTGTGGCTTTCTGGTCCCTCTGCAAAAGCAGTATAGTTAGTCAAATCTGACAAAATCTTAGCTGCTTCTTGAACAATTTCATTTACTTGATGGAAAGGCTTATCTAATTGATAAACAATTTTGTTATAAACTGTTTCAGGCAATTGAAGTGGCTCAACTAGATTATCAAGATAGTAACGATATCCATCTGTTGAAGGAATACGTCCACTTGATGAGTGAGTCTTTTCAATTAAGCCCTTATCTTCAAGAACTGCCATTTCGTTTCGAATTGTTGCACTCGAAACCTTTATTGGTAATTGCTTCATCACAGTCTTTGAACCAACGGGTTCTTGCGTTTGTGTGAAGTCTTTAATAATCGTTTTTAGTATTAGTTCTTGACGTTCGGTCAACATAAATATCGCCCTCACTTTTAGCACTCATATCTCTCAGGTGCTAACAAATACTATTATACTAAAAATTAGCAGGATTGCAACCTGAGTGCTAATTTATTTTCAACTTTTTTCAAGTTTAATTAGTTAAACTTATCCTTTGATCTGCAACTTGCTCAATAAAGTACTTATCATGCTCAACCAAAAGCATTGCTGGCTTAACATTTCTAAGTAATTTAATAAGTTGATCTTGATTAAAAACGTCTAAATAATTGGCAGGCTCATCCCACAAATATAAATCTGCTGGTTCTACTAAAGACTTGGCCAAAGCGACACGCTTTTGCTGGCCCATACTCATTTCTTCAATTTTTGTAGAAAAACTATCACGCGGAAAACCCATTTTCTTTAAATTGTTAAGAAGTTCTTCATATGAAATCTTTTGATTTTTTGCAAATTCTTTTAACGTTCCCGTATATTCAGTGAAATCCTGTGGCAAGTAAGAAATCTGCAAGCCAGTTGTTAAAGCATATTTTCCTTGATAGCTTGCTTCTTGCGCCTGCCCTAATAATAGTTTCAAAAAGGTTGTTTTACCCGAACCGTTTTTGCCTTCAAGAGAAATTACGCCATGATTCTTAATAACTAAATTTAGGTCCTTAAAGAGTTGTTTATCTTGAATCTTCAAATTTAAGTGCTGAGTTTCAAGCAAAGTATGATGATAATTTGGTTGGAAATTTATGCTTAGATCAGGGGCATTCTCAATGTTAGTCATCAAGCCTTTCTTATTATTGATGGCTTTATCCATTCTTCGCTCAACATTTTTTGAGCGTTTCATTATTTTGGCAGCCTTATGACCTAAAAATCCTTTATCTAAATCTGGAATAAGTTCTGTCTTTTTGTGATTTTTGGCATTTTTCTTACTTTCGGACTTATTAGAAAACCCTTGAATTCTAACGCGACTCTGATTTAAAGTGCTAATCTCGCTTTTCAACTTAGCATTTTTCTCACGATTAAATTCATCACGTTTACTCTTTGTATCTTCATAAGCAGCGTAACTGCCCTGATATAAATGAATTTCAGTATTTTCAATTGCCAAAATATGGTCAGTTACCTGATTCAAAAAATCACGATCATGGCTGACTACAATATAACCGTTATCATGCTTTTGAAGATATTCTGCAATATGCCTACGAGCATCTTCATCTAAGTGATTAGTAGGCTCATCAATCAATGGAAAACTATCTTTATTAGTAAAAGATAAAGCAAGCAAAACTTTAGTCTGTTCACCGCCACTTAAAGTATCAAATGGCTGCCACAATAAATTAGGATCAGCATGCATCAAATTAAGTTCACGCTCAAGCTCCCATTGTTCAAAATCAACTTGCCCTTGCAATTCATATAAAGTAATATTTTCAGGATCATTTATTTCAACTGGAAAATATGAAAAACTCAATTTAGTTTGGATTTGACCTAAACCATGAAGCTTATTTCTCAACAAATTAAGAAAAGTGGTTTTTCCCCGACCATTCCGTCCAACTAAACCTAATTTCCATGAACTATCCAAATTTAAATTTAAGTTGTCAAAAATATTGCTGCTAGCATCATCATATCTAAAAGAAAGGTTTGTAATTTTAATATTGCTCATACAATCACCTCACGAAAAAGAGCCTACACTTTTAGCAAGCATAGACTCTCTTCTTTTCT
>NZ_BALY01000010.1 GCF_000615445.1 Lactobacillus hamsteri DSM 5661 = JCM 6256
AGTTAAAAGATAATGGGAGATAGTCACATGATTTCCATTATACGGCTTCGTATAATATATATTATGTAAAGCTAAAATCAAAAAATAGAGGTAGCAAATTGAATATAGTTAATTTAGATCATTTTGTACTTATAGTTAAGGATTTAAAACAATCTGTGGATTTTTATCATAACGTTATTGGATTACCAATTATTAGCGATCAAACTAATGATAATTTTGCTTCATTAAAGTGTGGCAACTCGCTTTTACGTTTTAGAAAATTGTCTAACGATGTTGGCGCGATTGTGGCCAATAATTTATCAACTGGTAATTTTGATTTTTGTTTGGAATCTTCAGATTCAGTTGCTAATATTATTAATAATTTTAAACAACATAATATTTCAATTGAATTAGGACCAGTTACCAAACATGGTGCTAAAGGAAAAATGACATCAGTTTATGTTAGAGATCCAGATGGTAATTTAGTTGAAATTTCATCATATAATTAATGCTGAGATTAAGCTTCTAGAGTCTTTAAAATTTAGTAGATCAATAATTTACCATAAATCTAGATTTGAATTTCATATTTTATCCAAGTCATAAATATAAAAATATTAAGCTAAACAAAATAAGTGAATTTAATAGTATTGGTTAAACTCATGATTTATGTTTAGCTTTTTAGTTTGTATTCAAATTCAAATATTTAATAAATTGCTAAAAAGCTTATGCTATAATATTTTTATACATCGTTATCATTAAAACTATAATTTTAATGATAGGTAGATAGACTTTCCTATTGAAATAAATTATTGTATAGCTTATATTAAAATTAATTTTTAGAAAGATTTTATTATGGAGACACAAAAATATTTAGATTTAATTCAAATTGAACTAGAAAAAATGCCAGATTTTGTTAAACAATATAATCTTGGTACAACGCATTCACTTACTACATCCTATCAATATTTAACTGAAATTCGCAGATTCTTTGATTGGCTTAGACATGAAGGATTATCTCCAGCAATTGATAATAAACATATTTCTACAGATACTCTTGAAAATTTACGTCGTAATGACATCATGCTTTATATTGATTATTTGCAACATACTAAGAATCAACAAGGACGTTTAAATTCACCAACTACCGTTAATCGTTCAATCAATGCTTTAAGATCTTTGTATAAATTTTTAACAATAACTGCTGATAATAATAATGGTCAACCCTACTTTGATAGAAATGTTATGTTGAAAATTGAATCTCTTAATAGTACTAAAACTCTAAATTATCGTGCTCATATTTTAGAGTCCCATATGTATACTGGTCAACTTAAGTATGATTTTTTAGAATTTATTGATCATAAGTACATTGATCATTGTAATAAACAAGCCCTTCCCTCCTTTAAAAAGAACAGGGAGCGCGATATGGCGATTGTTGCACTGATTTTAGGTACAGGAATTCGAGTTTCCGAATGTGCAGGCGTAAATCTAAACGATTTAAATTTAAAAGATGCCATACTTGATGTTACTCGTAAAGGCGGTCAAAGGATAGTGTTCCAATTGCTGAATGGACATTAGATTATATTATTCAATATAAAAAAATACGGAAACAACGATATTATGCAGATAATCATGAGCAAGCGTTCTTTTTAACACGATGGCATGATCAAACACGTAGAATGACTACTAATGCAATTGAAAAAATGGTAAATAAATATTCTGCTGCATTTGGTCACCCGCTTACTCCCCATAAATTAAGACATACTTTAGCATCAGAATTATATGATGTTACGAAAGATCAAGTTCTTGTTGCACAACAATTAGGACAAAAAGGAACATCGGCTACTGATTTGTATACTCATGTTGATCAAAAAAAGCAACGTGCGGCCCTTAATGAAATATCTGATATTGATAATAAAAATTACAGGTAAAAAATACGTATAAAAAAGCCGGTCTTTTAACCGGCTTTTATTATTTAGTTAAATCTATTTTATCAATGTCAACCATCCAAGCAATGGCAACTGATTTTTCACCTAAGTGAGTAGCAATTACTGGACTAAATTCTGCTATATCTACAGGCATACCAGGGAAATTATTATTAATAAATTCCTTAATACCTTCTGCTTGCTTTAAGTCATTTGAGTGAAATACAAATAGTCTTAGTTTATCCTTATATGATAAATCGCTTGTCCGATCAAGAGCTAAGCTTTCAATCTTAGTGACTGCTCTCTTCATTGAACGGATTTTATCAAAGGCTACAATCTTTCCATCTTTAAATGTTAAAAGTGGCTTAATATGAAGCATTGTCCCAATGAACGCACTTGCATTACTTAATCTTCCACCTCGACTAAGGTTTTTAAGATCATCTACAACAAAAATTTCATCAATAGTTTGACGAATTTCATCTAATTTTTCTATAATTCTTTCAGGTGTAAGACCATTTTTAATCATTTTGGCTGCAGCTAAAACTAAATATCCCTGAAGACGAACCGTCATTTTAGAATCATATGGATATAAGTTATATTCTGGATTATTTCTTGCAATATTTTGTAATGTTGCGTTATATCCGGAAATACCGCCAGACAATGTAATATCAATGATAGCTTCATAACCTTCTGCGTGAAGTTTATTATAAAGTTCTATCATTTTTCCCATACTTGGTTGAGAAGTCTTAGGAAAAGCTGCTCCCTGCTTTTGAGTTTCGAATAATTCTTTAGAAGTAATATTAACGCCTTCTAAATATTCTTTATCACCAATAATTACAGGAATAGGCATTACGATTACATTGTTGTCTTTAACTTCTTGTTCAGTTAAGACGCTAGTACTATCTGTTACTAATGCAATCTTCATATATAAACCCCTTCATTTATGAATTTGTATAGGCAAATTATAGCATAAAAAATAACTTTGTTCGAATTACATTAATTGCTAGTTTGAGCATAATTAGATTGATTGGCCAGAAGATTTAGATTGGTTACAAAGATATTAATTTCATCTTCGGCTATATTAGAAAATAACTTTTGCTGAATACTGTTTAATGTTTTTTTCAAATCATTCACTTTACTTAATCCTGATGTATTTAGTGCAACAGTTTTGCTAGAATCCGTAGATGATTTAGTTACTTCAATAAGCAATCTAGTCTTCTTTTGTTGTAGTTGACGGCTTAAAGTAGAAAGTGAAATATTTAAACCTTTTGCAAGCTTTCCCATTGTTAAGGGTTGGTTGTGGCTTTTATCAAAGAACAGTAGAATTCTAGTTTGTGAGATGTTAAGTCCACACTTATGATTTATTTCCTTTTTAATGTACTCTGCAATAGTACTGAAAGATAAAATATTCATATAATTAACCTTTTTTCTTTTGAGCTAGAGCATACGGTAATTATATCACTAAAGTATGACACTTACTAAGTAGTATAAGAACCATAAAAGTTAGATAATGATTTAATAGTATATAGAAAAGTATTAATCATTTAAGAATATACCAATTTATTGGTATAATATTAAGCGTGTTTTGAGGTGATAAAAGATGGCATTTGATGGTTTATTTATCCATAGCCTATTAAAAGATCTGTCCCCTACTCTTATTGGAGGACGTTTATCAAAAATATACCAACCATTTGAACAAGATTTGGTTTTGGTATTCAGAAAAGACAGAAAAAATTATCCATTGCTGATTTCTGCTAATGCGCAATACCCAAGGATGTATTTAACAGATCAATCTATTTCTAATCCAGATAAAGCTCCAACTTTTGTAATGGTACTTCGTAAATATCTAGAAGGATCAGTTTTACAATCAATTGAGCAAGTAGGATTAGATAGAATCATTAACTTTCATTTCAGTAATCGTAACGAATTAGGAGATCAAGTTAAATTAGTTCTTTCCGTAGAGTTAATGGGCAGACATAGTAATGTTATACTCTACAATCAACAAGATAATCATATTATTGATTTGCTTAAACGAATTAATCCTGATGAAAACAGAGCAAGAATTCTTTTACCTAAAGCAAAATATGAATTACCACCATTAAAGCCAGGACTTAATGGCTTAACGATGACTGAGGATGAATTTAATGAAGAAAAAGCCCAAAATTCTGACGCGGCATCATTAGTTAAGAAAATGAGTGGTTTAGATCGTGATGATCGCCAAGAATTAATTGGTTATTTAGAAGATGAATATTCTTATGATACTTTTTCAACTTTCTTTAAACAATTTGAAAATCCTAAAGGTTTTGTATTAAAGACTCCAAGAAATAAGCGAAAGATTTTCCCATATCTTCCCTACCATCTTGAATTGGAAAAAGAAAGTTCAGATCCTGATCTTAATCATGCACTTGATGAGTTTTATCAATATCAGGCTACGCGTGATTGGGTAAAACAACGAGCTGGTCGGGTTGAACGGGTAGTTAAGAATGAACAAAAGAAGCTTTCAAAGAAAATTGTTAAATTGAAGAAACAATTAGATTTGGCAGAAAATTCTGAAGGCTATCGTATTCGTGGAGAAATTTTAAACGCACATTTAAATGAAGTAAAACCAGGAATGAGTAAGATTTCGCTTCCTAATTATTATGAAAACAATGCTCCAATTGAAATTAAGTTAGATCCAGCTCTTTCTCCTGCTCGTAATGCACAAAAATATTTTACTCGTTATAAAAAATTGCGAGATTCAATAAAACACGTCAATGAGCAAATTAAAATTGCTGAAGAAAATTTAGCCTATTTTGACTCAATTCAAACAGCAATCGATAATGCAGATCCACAAGATATTGATCAAATTAACGATGAACTTGAAAATCAGGGCTATATTCGTAAACCTAAGAAAAATGTTCGTCGCAAAAAGATTACTGAACGTAATTTAAATAAGTTTAAGTTATCCTCTGGCAAAACTGTTTTAGTTGGTAAGAATAATTATCAAAATGATTGGCTTACTTTAAAAAAGGCTAACAAAACTGATTATTGGTTCCACGTTAAAAATATGCCAGGCTCTCACGTGATTTTACGTGACGATAATCCATCTGATGATGATATTCGTGAAGCAGCAGAAATCGCAGCTTTCTTCTCAAAAGGAAAATTATCCGCTCACGTTCAAGTTGATTATGTTCAAGATAAACGTGTTAAAAAGCCTAATGGAGCAAAACCTGGTTTTGTAATCTATACTGGACAAAATTCTATTGAAGTAACTCCAGAAGAAAAAGAAGTTCTTTCTAAAAAGATTGATTAAATTATATACAAATACAAAAAAGACTAAGATGAATTAACATCTTAGCCTTTTTTGTATGATTAGCTATTTTAAATAGGTTGTGTAGTTAAAGCTAACGCTTCAAGAACATCTAAAATTAATTCCGTTGTTTCGATACTTGAAAATACTGGAATATGTGTATATAATGCCTGATCTCGAATTACGATCGCATCAGCGCTAGCTGAATCAGATAAGTTAGTAATATTAACTACCATTACAATCTTATGTTGGCGTATTTTTTCAATTAAATTACGGGGAGATTCATGAATTTTGTCAACAACTCCAGTAGTAATACCTGCTTCCGCAAACATATTAGCAGTACCTTCTGTTGCGATTAATTTAAATCCCAAACGATCAAAACGACGTGCAGCTTAGTTGCTTCTTCTTTATCTTCATCACGAACAGAAATAAAAATTGTACCATAACTCGGAATATGAAGATCACTTGCTTCATAACCTTTATAAAGTGCTTTGGCTAACTCTGTATCTCGTCCCATAACTGAACCAGAGGATTTCATCTTAGAGTCGAAAGTATTATCACTTTGATAATTGATATATGAAAATACGGGCATCTTTACATGAATGAAGTTGTCATTTTCCCAAAGCTCATCTTTAAAGCCTAGTTCTTGCAAATTTTTGCCAGCGATCACTTCTGTAGCAATCGCTGTAATATCCTTACCAACAGATTTTGAAAGAAATGCAACATTATGTCCGGCATAAGGTTTTATTTGAAGCAAATAAATAGAATCTTCAACTTTTAAGAAATGTAAACTAAAAATCCCACGTACATTTATTTGCTTTATTAATTTTATAGAGTATTCAGCTAATTTTTGCTGGCCAACTTCGTCTAGATTTTGTGGCTGAAATACTGAAATTGAATCAGATGCATGCGATCCACTTTGTTCTAAGTGCTCAATAATACCTGGAATAGTGACATTTTTACCGTCAGAAATTGCAGTTACTTCATATTTATTTCCTTCGATAAAACTAGAAATACTAATTTGATCAAGTTGATTTTCAGTTAAATATTTTTCAATTGCCGGTATATCATACACAACAGCAGATTTTTGCTTGGTATCTTTGCTAAAACCACCAATAAGAACTGGAAAACCATAAGTTTGAACGAATTTTTTAACAGCCGCACGATCAGTGGTAGTTAATGACGGTACATGCTTTAATTCTCTAAAAGGTTCATTTAAAACTTGATTAATCTTATCACGAGGATTTATGTCCTCTCTTCCCATAATATGAAGCCCGTTATCGATTAACTTTTGACTTAAAGCACTAACCTTTTTGCCAGAAAATTGTAGTAATACATCTTTAACTTTTTCTTTATTAGCAACAGCCAGAATGTTTTCAACTGTTATTGGTTCAAAGTAAGCACGATCTAAATTTTCATAGTTAGCGGCAACAGACTCATCATTATTTGATAATAGAATGGTTCTATATCCATTTTTATGTAAAGTATGAATTGCATGAGCAATCATATAGTCAAATTCACTAGTAACTGAAACTTGTAAAGGTGGCATACCGATTATCAAAACTTTTTTATCTGAAGCTAAAGGCTGGACTTCATTTTGAACATTATAAGCACTATAAAAAGATTGTACTTGAGGTTTGTATACACCAGCTGAACCATCAATTTGTAAATAAGACGGTTGTAAATTAATTTCTTTAAGTCTTTTTACAATTTGATCTACAGTTGTATCTTGCAATTTAGCAATTAGTTCATTTGGAAACCCATACTTTTTAGCCTTAATTAAAATCTCTTTTGATAGATTTTCGGACTCATGAATCTCATGAGCAATTTTAATTAAATGCCGTAGTTTTTGGAAATATACGGGATGCAAATATATTATATTTTGTAAGTCAGAATAAGTTAATCCTTGTGCTAGCGCTGCCAGAAGAGTTATTAAATGCATTTCATCGGGATGTGCTAAGTCATTTAATAAATCATCTTTGCTCTTCTTATATTCGGAAATAAATACTTGCCAGCATAATTCAAAATTAGTTGTAGAAGCTAACCCTTTAAGAAAGGCCGTTTCAAAGTTGCGACCAATACCAATGGCTTCCCCACTAGCTTGCATACGGTTACTTAAACAATAGTGATTATAACCTGATTCAGCTAATGACCAATAAGGCATTTTTACGGAAACTGTATCTAAAGTTGGCTCAATCGTTGCATTTAAACCAGATCTAGGATCAATAATCTCATTTAAACTATAGCCAATTGCAACTTTAGCTACAATATAACCCACACTGTATAAGCCAACTTTTTGTGCCCAAACTGAGCTACGTGTCAATCTTGGCTTAATTGTTAAAACTTTAGTCTGAATTTGAGTACCATGATGACGAATTGCAAAATGAATGCTTAAGATACCTAGGACATTTAACTTTTCCGCAATTTCTTTACTAATAAATCGTAATTCTTGAACTTGATCATTATTCAAAGTCAAAACCGGCATTACAGTTGCTGAATCACCGGAATTGATACCTACAGGTTCCATAGCACCTGCATAATTAATAAAGACAATATTGCCATCACGATCGCGAATTAAATTAAAGATAACTTCTTCCCAAGTAGATAAATCTTCGGTTAAACGATAATGCGCCCAAGAAAATGTTTCGTTTTTACTTTCAGTTTTAAAATAAGCAAACAATTCATCAGGAGTTTTAAAACCTAAGTGTTCATTACGAACAAAACGATTATATTTAGTTACTAAAACCGGGAAAGAAACCATTTCCTTTAAGGCCGTTAAGTTTTCAGTTATGTTTGTTTGCGCAATATTAGCTAATTGCCATGATCGATTAACCCCCACATGGAGCTTGGATAAAAAGTCCGTTCTCTTTTGTTGATTTCCCATTGCCAAGGTACGTGGATTAATCGTTAATAGCTTAATTCCCATTTGTTGCAAGATACCATCTTGAATAAGTTTATGAGCAACCTTTAATCCAGTTGTTGAGCCATACGCAGTCATAATTGCATCAGGCTCTTCCATACGTAAGATTCTCTTTAAAAAATCCAAAGTCATGGGTTCAAGATAAACAGTAACATCAGGATGTTTGTCAGTAGAAATTGTAGCAGGATTTGGATTTACTAAAACAACTTGAATGCCTTCTTCAGTTAAAGCAGTAATTGCATCGTTAGCAAACAAATCCATTTCTGCTACACTACCAATTAAAGTAGGTCCTGAACCAATAATTAGTATTTTATCTAAGTCATTTTCTAAAGGCATTATAAATTACTCCATCATATTTAAAAATTGATCAAAAATTGCAATTGCATCTAAGCTTCCAGGTGCTCCCTCAGGATTAAATGCTGTAGCAATGACTTTGTCTTCATTTATAGCAAAACCAGCCAATAATTCAGTATGTAAATCAAAATATTCTTGATTCATATTAATTTGTACGCTATCTGGTAAGACTAATTGATCAATATCCATTGATGTTTGCCAAATTTTATTAGAATTTTGTTCAATCACTGGATAGTTAATACCGTTAAATTCTTGTGGCAAATCTACTAATTCGAAATTTAAGTAATCACTTAAGACTAAAAAGCCTAAGCCAATTCCTAAAATTGGATATTTACCATAAAAATGATCCAACGTGTCATTGACGTATTTTAGTGCTTCTTTTGGTTTACCCGGACCATTTGAAATAATTATTCCATCTGGACGTAAATTTTCAATATCAATTGGAGTCGCATCATAGGGTAAAACGGTAACATTTACTTGACGCAAAGAAAGCTCACGTAACATTGAATGTTTTAAGCCCAAATCTATTACAGCGACACTTTTACCTACATTAGGTGCTGCATAAGCATTTTTTGTAGATACCGTAGCAGATTTATTTTTAGGTAAAACTAATGCTTTAATTTGATCAAAAGCATGTTCATCATCTGTATCCATGATAGATGCTTTAATCGTACCTTCGTTCATCAAGCGATGTACTAATGCACGAGTATCAACATCAAAGATTGCAGGAATATTCTTTTCCTTTAAAAAAGAATCTAATTCTTCAAAATTCTCATTATCCGAAACATTAAACCCAACATCATTGGCAATAATTCCTTTTACAGTTGGATTGATACTTTCATAATCGATTGCGTTAATCCCACTATTACCAATAATTGGTGTTGTAAAAACTAAAATTTTTCCTGCATTTGTTGGATCAGTCAAAGCTTCTTGATAACCAAAGTTAGAAGTTTGAATTGCCAGTTCACCAGTTGAGATAATAGTTGCTCCTAAACCTTTTCCTGGAAATGAACTTCCATCTTCAAGAATTAAATACCGTTTCATTTGATCACTTACTTCTTCTAAGTTCACTTAATCTTTCTTCGAAAATCTTTGGAGGATCGACTTTAAATTCTAACCATTCACCTGTTCTGGGATGTTTAAATCCTAAAACTTGAGCATGCAAGAATTGTCCGTTTCCTTTTAATGTTTTTCTTGGTCCATATAATGGATCGCCTGCAACTGGATGTCCAATATAGGATAAATGAACTCTAATCTGATGAGTTCGACCTGTTTCAAGTCGACATTGAATAAGGCTATAGCCCTTAAACTGTTCCAAAACTTTGAAATGCGTAACCGCATTTTTACCATTTTCGACAACACCCATCTTTTTACGGTCAAAGTGGTTGCGCCCTATTGGTGCATCAATTGTGCCAGCTTTTTCTCCGAAATTCCCATGAACAATTGCTAAATATAAACGTTTATTAGTTTTATGAGCTAATTGATCTTCTAAAGATTCACGAGCTGTAGAATTTTTGGCAATCATTAATAAGCCTGAAGTATCCTTATCGATTCGATGAACAATTCCAGGTCTAAAACCTTCAGGACTATCAGCTAAATCCTTAGTATGATAAAGAAGTGCATTGACCAAAGTATGATCAGGATGGCCAGCCGCGGGATGCACTACCATACCTTGAGGCTTATTAACGACAATGACATCATCATCTTCATAAACTATGTCCAAAGGAATATTTTCTGGAATAACATCTAACGGTTTAACTGCAGGAATTTCAACAGAAATCAGATCCCCTTTTTGAACCTTATAAGAAACCT
Organism: Lactobacillus hamsteri DSM 5661 = JCM 6256; assembly: GCF_000615445.1. Lineage (GTDB taxonomy): Bacteria > Bacillota > Bacilli > Lactobacillales > Lactobacillaceae > Lactobacillus > Lactobacillus hamsteri. Next base: position 10,277 of record NZ_BALY01000010.1, read on the forward strand.
TCTCAGCTTTTCCATTTACTAAAATATGTTTATCTTTAACTAATTCTTTTACACGTGTTCTTGATAATTCTGAAATTTGATCAGCTAAAAATTTATCTAATCGACCAGCATTATCTTCAGCATTTAATTCATATTTATTTGGCATCGTCTTGTTCTTTTTCATCAAAAAATACTAAATATGCAAATACTAAGATTACTCCAATAGTAATTGCAGAGTCGGCAATATTGAAAATATTAAATTGGACAAAATCAAGTTGGAACATGTCAATAACGTATTTCAAATGAATTCTATCTACAAAATTCCCAATGATTCCGCCTAAAATAAGCGCAAGTCCTACATCAAATAAGGGATGCTTGTATTTTTTATTAAAAAGGAAGTACAAGCAAACAATAATCGCTACTATACTGATGGCATAAAATAGCCACATTTGCCCTGATAAGATATTCCAAGCCGCACCGTTGTTTTGTAGATAATTGAATGACAAAATACCTGGTATTACTTGGTGAACTTCGCCAACTTGATAATTGTTAACAATAAAAGTTTTTAAGCCTTGATCGGCCAAAACTATAACTAATGAAATAATTAAATATAGAAATTGCATAATTTTAGAATAACCCGCTAATTTTTCCGTTATCATCAACATCAATATCCAAAGCTGCAGGATGTTTTGGCAAACCTGGCATGTCTAAAACATGACCAGTTGTTACAACTATAAATCCGGCACCGTTTTTTAGATTGATTCCTTTCACATGCAAAGTGAAATCATTAGGTGCACCTAAAAGTTTCTTATCATCAGTAAATGAATATTGTGTTTTTGCAATAATAACTGGTAATTTATCTTTGTTTAATTTTTCAAGCTCTTGAATTTGCTCTTCAGCCTTATCGCTATATTCAACATTAGAAGCATGATAAATATTTTTAGCTACTTTTTCGATCTTAGTTTTAACATTATCATTTTCTTCATAAGTTGATTTTAAACTAGCCTTTTCAGAATTAGCCAGATCAATTACGGCTTGTGCAGCCTGAATTCCGCCTTTAGAACCAGCATCATGATAATTTACAATTTCAGCTTTAATACCTTGTTCTTCAACTAATTGTTTTAATAATTCGAGTTCATTTTCACTATCAGTTGCAAAACGATTGATTAAAACAATTACAGGCACATTATATGAACGCATATTATTCATGTGACGTTCTAAATTCTTAAAACCATTACGAAGAGCATCCAAGTTCTCTTCATCTAAATGCTCAGTTGAGCCTTCAGCTTGATATTTTAAAGCACGGACCGTTGCAACAACAACACTGGCATCAGGTTTTTTATCCAAATGTTTAGAAACAAAATCCATAAATTTTTGGCCACCTAAGTCACTACCAAAACCTGCTTCAGTAAGTGTGTAATCACTTAAATGTAAAGCTAAATTAGTTGCCATAACTGAATTGGCTCCGTGAGCGATATTAGCAAAAGGTCCACCATGAACTAATGCTGGAGTATGTTCCAAAGTTTGAACTAAGTTTGGTTTCAAAGCATTTGATAAAAGCGCTGCAATTGCACCTTGAAATCCTAATTGCTTAACAAATACTGGTTGATCATCTGTTGTATAGCCAACTAGCATATTACCAATTCTCTTCTTTAAATCGTTAATATCGTTGGCTAAACATAAAATTGCCATTAGCTCGTTAGCAACGGTAATTGCAAAGCTAGATTGATGTTCAATACCGTTAAATTTTGATCCTTCTCCGATGGTTACTTTTCTTAAAGAACGATCATTAACATCAATTCCTCGTTTTAATAAAATACGGTTAGGATCTAAGTTTAAACTATTATCTTGATATAAATAATTATCAACCAAAGCAGCTAAAGTATTGATAGCAGAAGTTAAAGCATGCATGTCACCTGTAAAGTGAAGATTAATATCTTCCATAGGGATGATCTGCGCCATACCACCGCCTGTTGCTCCACCCTTAAGACCAAAAACCGGTCCCATTGATGGTTCACGCAAAGCAATAATTGTCTTTTTGTGAAGTTGGTTATTGATAGCATCACCTAAGCCAATTGTAATTGTAGATTTTCCCTCTCCTGCTGGAGTGGGTGAAATTGAAGTAACTAAGATAAGCTTTCCTAAATGATTATTTTCTTTAGATCTTTGAATTGCTTTCCAATTAATCTTAGCTTTATCGTAACCGTAGGGTTCTAAATCGTTATCAGCTAAATCAATTTTTGCTGCAATTTCGTTAATTGGTAATTCTTGAGTTTCTTGTGCAATTTGAATGTCTGATTTCATTGGCAAACCTCGTTTTTCTATAAAATAATTTAATAATTAACTAAAATTGGTCGAAATTGATTAGCGTTTTAGAATTTAGGTCCCTCATTTCCAAATATCTAAATATGTATTAATTTACGATCTTTATTATAACAAAATTTTCTTTATCATTCCTTTTACCTTACAATATATATTAAGAAATATACATGGAGGAAAAATATATATGAAAATTGGCGTTTTAACTGATAGTTCTTCCTATCTTACTAAAGAACAACAAGAAAAATATCATATTGATGTGATCCCTATTCCAATTATTTGGGGCGATAAAGTCTACAAAGATTTAGTAGATATTAAATATGAGGAATTTTACCAAAAACTCGCTTCTTGTGATACTTTGCCTACTACCTCCCAGCCATCTGTTGGTGAATTTAAGAGGTATGTAGATCGATATGTAGAAAACGGCTATACTGATTTAATTGTTATTCCATTATCAAGCGGTTTATCAAGCTTCTATAGCTCTATAGCAAGTGTTGCAAACGAAGAAACTAGAATAAATATACATTTATTTGATTGTCGCATTACCTGTGCTGGTGAAGCTGATGCAGCAATGCTCGCTGCTAAGTTAGTACAAGCTGGTGCCGATGTTGATTTAATCATGCATGATTTAGAAGATTTACGTAAAACTATGGATGTTCGTTTTATGGTTGATGATTTAAATCACTTAAAGAGAACAGGTAGGTTATCAAACGCTGCTAGTTTTGTTGGTGGTTTACTTAAGATTAAGCCAATTTTATCAATGGATGTTCAAGGTGAAGGAAAAATTTCAGCAATTGCCAAAGAACGTCAATATAAACGTGCGTACAAACATGTTAAAAATGATTTTGCAACACTGACAGAAAATATGCCATATCCTATTCAATGTACAATTTTTGATTCTTTAGATCCTAAACGTGGTCAAGAATGGCTTGAAGATTATGAAGCAAGTTTTCCTAAAGTTAGATTTGATCGTAGCATTATTGGACCTGTAGTTGGTGTTCACGTTGGTCAACATACCGTTTCAATGATTTGGTGTCGTGATATTAATTCTTATTTTGATGAAAATGGTAAGCCAATTGAAAATATATCTTCTAAAGAAGTTAAAGATTAACAAGTGTCTGGAAAAAACTCTAAAATAAAGAAAACACTGATAATCATCGTTAGATAAACGTTGATATGTCAGTGTTTTTACTTTCTAAAGAATCATGATATAAATCAAATTAAGACTTATTTCCCAGACTCTACTTTATTTTTTTCAATTCTGAATAAGAAATATTGGTGAAGATTATCAATTCTTACTTGATATATGTTAAATACGCGCCATGCCCATACCTTGTTAGGAGCCTGCTTAAGTGGCATTTTAATTTTATAGGGTAATTTTAGATAACTTTCAGTATAGTAAGAAGATAAAAGTGAATAAATAAGAATAATAAAGAAAATTACTATAAAAATAATTGCTGGCCAATTTATCTTACTCGTGCCCTCATATCCTAAAATTAAACCAATAAAAAGGACAACAAATAACCAACTATAATATATTAGGCCATTTTTTCCTAAAAATATGAAATAATTCTTTTTCAATATCATTCACCTATTATTTATTTAAATTAATACCGAATTTTCACATTTAAATTACTATGATCCGAGGTATCATATAAAGTTTTTAAATATAAACGATATTCTGGATGTTGCTTAATTAAAGTTTTATAAGCTTCAGTGTCATGAACTTCATCCAATTTAGATTGCTTCAAATAATTATGACCAGTATAAAAGTTATAATTCATACTTGCAAATAATCTTCCCATGCCACGAATCAAATCAATATTATTATGAAATTTTTTCATATCGCTTTGCATCAAATGGGCTGCAATTGATCCTAATTGTAAATCTTCTAGATATTCATGAAAATGTGATAAAGTATAATTTTTCTTTTCTTCATCTGTAAGATATGGCGTCATATCAAAAACTTTTCGTACATAACTGATATGATGATTATGAAATCTAACTACTCCATATCCCTGATCATTAGAACAAAAGCTGGAAGTTACAATTTCGGTAGTTGGCGTCATATCTTGTGGACCAAGAATATTTTGCGCATGAATATGACCAGAAAAAGCCATCTTCACATTATAACGTGAACATAACCTTCTTAAATCATCTGCGTTGTCTAAGACATAACCACGATCAACAGCCGGATTATGTGCATATAAGTTATGATGCATAAAAAGAATAGGACGTAAATTATCTTGACTAGCCTTTTTTAACTGTGATTCAATCCACTTTAACTCATCTTTACTAATACCACCATTAGTATGAGGAGCTTCAGTTGTTTCTTCCTTGCCATAATAATTTGAATCAAGCATTAATAATAAATAATTAGGGTTCAATTGAACACTATAAGCTAATGAACTTGAATCTTCATCCTCAGAAGCACGGTAGCATTTTGAAAAAATAGATTTCCAAAACATTGGACTAATCTCACCAGCATAAAACTGCTTTTTACCACGAAATTCACGAGCCCAACCATCAAAAATATCATGATTACCGGGAATAACTAAAAGTTTTGTATCTTTTAACGATCTAAATATCTTAGCAAAACGTTCAGCAGATTCGCGTTCACCATTAAAAGTTACATCACCTGTTACAACAATTGCAGCAGGCTTTTTTTCATTAGCCATCCGGCAAAATGCACTTAAAGCTGTTTCTTGATAATATAAATCTTTGCCTTGACTAGTTTTTTGCATTTGAGAAAAGGCTTGACCATTATCATGTAAATTATCAGCAATTAAGTGCGTATCAGAAATAACCCATATTTCTGTATTCAGATCATTCGTAATCATTTTCTATTTGCCCAGTATTGATAGAAATCAACACGCAAATTACCATTAAATAATTTACGTTTCTTTGTTGCCTTTTTACCAAAACATTCTTCAAATTTTGGATCAGCGGTTAAGTAATATTGACTAAAGCTTTCCATTGGACGGAATACGTCACCCATTTGTCTATAAAGTTCTTCGGCCGACTCTCTATCCTTTAATCTTTTACCGTATGGTGGATTGGCAATAATAATGCCATTTTCCAAATCACTTGCAAAGTCTTTAACAGCGACTTGTTTAAAACGAATATCTTGCAATACGCCAGCATTATGAGCGTTAAGTTTAGCTATTTCTAAAATTGATTGATCAATATCACTTGCCCAAATCGGTGCTTCGATAGATTTGACTTGAGTTTTAGCTTCTTCTAAAGCATCTTTGTGTAATTTAGAATCAAACCAATCAAAGTTATCATATGCAAAATCACGCCAAGATCCGGGAGCTACATTTTTAGCAATTAAAGCTGCTTCGATTGCTAAGGTTCCAGATCCTGTCATTGGATCAATGATTGGGTGTGTACCGTTATAAGGTGTTAATTTTAATAAGCCTGCTGCGAAGTTTTCTTTAAGAGGTGCACCACCGTGTTCAACACGATATCCGCGCTTAAATAAACTTGCGCCAGTCGTATCAAGAGAAATTCTGGCTTTATTTTTATAAATATGAACATCTAATGGATATTCACTACCACTTTCAGGCAAAAAGCCACGACGATGGTATTGATCCATCATCTTGTCAACAATTGCCTTTTTAACAATTGACTGAACATCTGGTTCAGAGTGTAATTTTGATCTTACTGCTCGACCTTGAACAGGAAATTTAGCATCAACTGGTAATAACTGTGCCCAATCAAATTCATATACTTCATTGTATAAAGTATCAAAGTCCATAGCTGTGAATTCTTTAAGTAAAATCTTAATTCTGTCAGCAGTTCTTGACCATAAATTTGTCTTTACAATGTCAGCTTGTGTGCCTTCAAAAAATACTCTACCGTTTTCATTTGTAGTTTTATAACCTAGGCTTTGAAGTTCCTTTGCGACAACACTTTCAAACCCGGCTCCCATAGTTGCGTATAATTGATATTTTTTCATTAAATTCTCTTTCATTCGTTAAATTAAAAAAAGAGTTGAACTCCCTAAGAAGTTCAACTCTGCCAGTGTAAATCTCTATAAGCCACGTTCTGTTCCAGTGATTATTGGCAAAATCACCTTTAGCAGCCATCTATCTTTATTGCAAAAGCAATAACCCGATCTTTAGTTCAATTTCTTAGATCGAAACGCCCCCACCAAATTTGGGTTGCACGCTCGCAGGGTTTACCTCGTTCCACCAAAATCGTTTTCGATTTTGCTTCGTCACTGTGGCACTTTTCAGGATATTAACGCATATCCGAAGACTTAGCGCTTTTTCCGCCGTGATCTTAAAAAGATCCTCCAGCTTATTAGGCTGAATACGAACACTACAGACATCGCAGCCTGTGCGTGCGTGGACTTTCCTCAGCTAGCAAAAGCTAACCGCGACCGCTCAAAATTCACACTATAAAGTATTATAGCAAAACTTACCAAATTTGTAAGCCTATTTTTGCAAGCCATATACTCGTTGTTCAAGATTGTAAACTTTTCTTTCAAGAGTAGAAATTCTTTGAATGATTGCCATATTAGTTGAAATTTCACCTTGACCATCATTTTCATTATCTTCAATTGAAGTAACAGGCATACGTCTCTTTCTAGGTGTATATGTTTTAACCTCTTCGTGTTCTTTGTTAACTGGAGCAGCCGCCACAGTTTTACTTTTAGCTTTTGCTTCCATTAATTCGCGTTGAAGTTTACCAAGTTGACCGTATAAATCTTCAATAATTTGATGAAAAGTTTCGTAATCTGAAATCACTTGATCAAGATATGCATCCACTTCATCGGGATCATATCCTTTTACTTTATTTCTAAATTGTTTTTTTAAAATATCTTGTGATGATAATTTAATATCGTTTAAATCTGCCATTAATAAACAGCTCCTTTTACATTCAAGCCTATTTTAGCAAAAACGCTGACAGTATGAAACAAGTTAACAAAAGTTTAAACATTTAATTATTCGTAATAATTATTGGGGCGATGATTCTCTGAATATTCCTCTGCTATATCTTGCAAATCATAAAAATCAATTAAATCTAACGGATAATCATTAGTTTCTTGATATTGTTTGATTAAATTATAATCAAACTTGGGTTTACCAGGATGTTCTTCATCATAAATCATTAAAGCACGATCGGTGTGAAGAAGCATAAAGTTTTGATAATTTCTTAACTGTACAGGGCTTTTATAAGTAGTATTTGAAGTAGAAGCATAAAAATCAACTTTTTCTTTTAAATTGATAAACTTAGCTTGATTATTTTCATTCCAACGACTTGAAAATTCCTCATATGGTGTCATCATTGAAACTTGAACTGGGTAATCATTTCTGAGTTCAACGCCAACTTCTGCGGCCCATTGTTCAACGCCCAGATTTGCGCCAGTAATAATCCAATCCATTTCACCATTTTCAAGTAAATTTGTAAAATAACTTTTGAGTGCATACTTTATAATAGTAATTTTAGGATCTTTATCGCTAAAAGTATTTAATTCATAACTGCGATATCCGGTAACCCATAGACGTTGCATTATGCAAAAGCTCCCTTTTATTCAAAAAACGTTTCTTTATTGCTATAATGCTAACAGGAGTGAAGTTGATGGTCAAATATCCGAGCGGCAGCTTGGCCGCTTTTAGAAAAACAGCAAAAAAGCCAAAAGTTCGAAAATCATATCAACACCGGAAAGGTGTAAACTTTTCAGATCGTGGTATGACCCTTGAACAGCAAATTAATGAGTCAAATAAATATTATCTACAAGAAGAAATTGCAGTTGTTCACAAAAAGCCAACTCCAATTCAAATAGTAAAAGTTGATTATCCTAAAAGATCAAAAGCTGTTATTCGTGAAGCTTATTTTAGACAAGCCTCTACTACTGACTATAATGGCGTATACAAAGGTTACTATTTGGATTTTGAAGCTAAGGAAACAAAAAACAAAACTAATTTTCCTTTAAAGAACTTTCATGAACACCAAATTTTTCATTTAGATGAATGTTTAAAACAACAAGGTATCTGTTTTACTATAATTGGTTTTACAAGTTTAGAACGATACTTTGTGACTCCTGCCAGTTTTGTTATTCATGCATGGAATACAAAAGACAAGAGTTCAATGACTTTACAAGAAATAGAGGATCACTCTATTGAGATTAAAAGTGGGTTTCACCCTACTCTACCTTACTTAATAGCAGTTGATCATTTTATTGCAGATAGGAAAGTAAATAATGGCAAATAGAGAAAATAATTCTGGACGTAGAATGAGGCAAAGAGAAGCACAACGAGCCTCAAAGCATTTATGGACTCGAATAATTAAATGGTTTTTCTTAATCGTTTTGTTAGTTGTTGTTTCTGGAATAGGTTTATTTGCATTCTATGCAAAAGATGCACCTAATGTTAGTCAGGATCAACTTCAAAGCGGTGGAACTTCTGCTCTTTATACGAATAATGGAAAATTTTTATTATCATTAGGCTCAGAAAAAAGAATTTATGTTAAAAATGATAAAATTCCTCAACAATTAAAAGATGCAATTGTTTCTGTAGAAGATAAGCGTTTTTATAATGATCGATTAGGAATCGATCCAGTCAGAATTATAGGTTCTATGCTTACTAATGCAAAAAGCAATAGCATTGCAGCCGGTGGTTCAACAATTACTCAACAATTGGTAAAATTAACAGCCTTTTCAACTGCAGCTTCGCAACGTACCTTAAAGAGAAAAGCTCAAGAAGCTTGGATTGCCATGAAAGTTCAAAGAGAATTCAGCAAAGATCAAATCTTGGAATTCTATATTAATAAAGTATTTATGAACTATGGTAATTATGGCATGGGTACAGCAGCCAATTATTACTATAACAAGAGCTTGAAAAAGCTAGATTTAGCTCAAACAGCTTTAATTGCTGGGATGCCAAATGCTCCCGTTGCTTATGATCCTTACTTATATCCAGAAAAGGCAAGATATCGTCGTAATATTGTTTTGAAGACAATGCTTGAAAACAAAAAAATTACGCAAGCCCAATATGATCAAGCTGTAAACGAAAGTATCAAAAAAGGATTAGTTCACCATAGAGGAAATTCTGAATCTAAGATTCGCCAAATTGATGACCCATATATCAAAGAAGTAATTGCAGAAGTTAAGGCAAAAGGTTTTGACCCATATAATGATAATTTAAAAATTACTGTTAATATCGATCAAAAAGCCCAAAATAAACTTTATCAGTTAGCAAATGATGGTAGTGTTCCATTTACAAATGACAAAATGCAAATTGGGGCAACTGTTGTTGATCCAAATAATGGTCATGTTGTAGCAATTCTTGGTGGACGTCACTTACCTTCTGTTCAATTAGGTCTTGACCGTGCAGTTCAAACTGGCCGTTCAACCGGATCATCAATCAAACCTGTTTTAGACTATGCTCCCGCCATTCAGTACTTAAATTGGTCAACAGCAAAGATATTGGATGATAGTAAATACGTTTACCCAGGTACAAATATTCAGCTTTATGACTGGGATAATAAATATGAAGGGGCAATGACAATGCGTTATGCATTGGAACAATCTCGTAATGTCCCTGCTGTTAAAACTTTACAAGATGTTGGCGTCAAAAAGGCTTCAAAATTTGCTCGTCGAATGGGTATTAATGTTCCTTCTAATTCTGGTTTATCTGTAGCTATTGGTGCTAATGCTTCAAGTTTACAAATGTCTGGTGCATATAGTGCTTTTGCTGCAAATGGTATCTATCATAAGCCACAATTCGTTTCTAAGATTGAAACTCCAGATGGTTTAACTAGAAATTATGATTCTAGTGGCATTAGAGTTATGAAGAAATCTACAGCATATATGATTACAGATATGCTTAAGGGCGTAATTAAATCTGGCTCAGGTAAAAATGCTAAAATTGATGATTTGTATCAAGCTGGTAAAACAGGTACTGTTAAGTATTCAGACGAAGATTTAGCAAAATACCCTGCTTATAATTCAACTCCTAAAGATTCATGGTTTGTAGGTTACACTAGAAGCTACGTTATGGGGGTTTGGACAGGTTACGATAATTTGAAAGATGGAACTATTTCTGGCGTAGGTCAAAATTCTGCTCAATTAATGTACAAGAGTATGATGACTTATTTGATGCAAAATAAGCCTAATATTAATTGGAAAAAACCCTCATCTGTAATTAGAGCTAAAATCGTTAAGAACTCAAATCCACCTGAAGTTGCCTCTGCTGGTCAAAGTGGTCAATGGCAATTATTTGTTCGTGGACATGCTCCTGCTGGAATAACTGATGATAATTCAGCAAGCTATGACGAAGATGATGAGGAAACAGATTCTAATACGAACCGCTCTAATAATACACAAAATAATGACAATGACTCTGTTACAACTAATACTCAAAATGGTTCAACATCACAGTCAAATTCATCATCAAGAACTAGTGAACCAACCAGAGAAAATAGTCATCAATCATCTACCGTCAGTCATCAGCTCAAAGTTCTTCTTCCGCTCCAGCCACAACCCAATCTAGCCGGAAAGAAGAGAAGACTAATGCTGATAGTGGAAAAAAAGATGATGATTAAAGTTTTATTATAAATATAAAAAGCATCTCAATGTTGTAGTGAGATGCTTTTTTGATACCGATTATTATTTTATTTTTCAGGTGGCAAATATGAATATGGATCTGGATTTTTTGCTCTAGCTGGCATTGTATAACGCCCAAACATGATCATAGCATGGTGTGTATGAATCCATTCATCTTTCGGCAACAATTCTTCTAGTCTTTTTTCAATTTCATGAGGAGTAGCATTTTGGTTTACAATTTTAAATTTTTTAGAAATTCTAGAAACATGCGTATCAACGGCTATGGCTGGTACTCCAAATCCTTCCGCTAATACAACATTTGCCGTTTTTTCTCCTACTCCCGGCAAGGTCATCAAAGTCTTTTTATCTTCAGGAATTTTACTATTATATTTTTCAACTAGGATTTTAGCCGTTGCGCTTAAATGTTTTGCTTTTGAGCGATAAAGTCCAATTTGTTTAATATGATCTTCAATTTCAGCAATTGAAGCATTTGCTAAAGATTCTGGAGTTGGAAAATCCTCCATAAATTTCGGCATAACACGATTTACCATTTTATCAGTAGTTTGAGCGCTCATTAAAACAGCACACAGCAAATGAAAATTATTATCCCAATGCAATTCACTTTTTGCATCTGGATACATCTCATCAATTCTTTGAAGTACATGACGTGCTTCTTCATCGTTTAATAATTCTTCTTTTGACATTATCTATTCCTTTGTAAGAATTGTCTTACTTCAGCAGGCGTTTTTAAATTATGGCGTTGCAATTTAACAAAATTCGATCCACATATTTAAGACTATATGCTTGTGAAAGTACAGCTTCACGTAAAGCCATTTCAATTATTTCTGGCATATAATGATCCAAATTTAACCATGATGCAATTTCTTCACGCTCAATTGGGCTTAAATAGCGTCCAAATTCAATTTCAAATTGTCTGGATAATTTATTCAAAGGATTATTTTCTAAGCTGTCAGAAACAACTGGGGCGCTTTTAGAGTTAGTCTGATTCCTCACCATAATATTTTTTTGAATAAAATCATCCAATTTACTATAAAGACCATTTAAATTGTAACGGTTGCCAATTCTACCTTGCGGATCTGTAGTTTGATCAATTGCTAAATATTTATGGTCAATGAGATTTTGAATCAAGGTCGCAACATCATTAACAGATAGATTAGTATTAGCCGCTATTTTTTCATTAGTTGGAAATTGCTCGCCTCGTTGAAAAAATGCTTCTAATTGAATGATTAAAATCAATTCTGCATCAGTAATTTGAAGTTGTGGATAATAAGCTATTAGGCCATTTTGCAATGTCGTAAAACCTAAAGCTCGATAATCATTAAAATGCATAAACATTTCCCTTCAAAAAAGAGATTGGAAAATATCCAATCTCTTTTTCATTATATTAATTATTTTTATTAAGGTTGCATTCTGTTAATCAATCTTGGGAATGGAATTGCTTCACGAATGTGGTCAAGGTGACAAATCCAAGCAATTGTTCTTTCAAAGCCCATACCAAAGCCTGAGTGAGGAACACCACCGAATTGACGCAAGTCAAGGTACCATTGGTAATCTTCAAGATTAAGACCTGCATCAAGGATTTGTTGCTTCAAAACTTCGTAGTTACCTTCACGTTCAGAACCACCAAAGATTTCACCATAGCCTTCTGGTGCAATAACATCAGCACATAAGTATTCCTTAGGATTATCAGGATTCTTCTTCATGTAGAATGGTTTGATTGAGGTTGGATAGTTCATGATAAATACTGGACGATCATATTGTTCAGAAATGTAACCTTCATCAGGAGCACCAAAGTCATCGCCCCACTTAAAGTCACGACCAGCTTCTTGAAGCATCTTTACAGCATCATCGTAAGAAAGACGAACAAAGTTACCTTCAGTAGTTGGACGAAGCTTTTCAGGATCACGACCTAAAATCTTAAGTTCGTATTCATTGTTTTCCAAAACTTGCTTAACCATGTAAGCCAAGTATCTTTCTTGGAGATCCAATGATTCATCTTGGTGCATCCAAGCCATTTCTGGTTCCATCATCCAGAATTCAGTCATATGACGACGACCCTTTGATTCTTCAGCTCTGAAAGTAGGACCAAAAGTAAAGATCTTGCCAAAAGCCATAGCACCAGCTTCTCCATAAAGTTGACCTGATTGTGATAAGTAAGCATCGTGATCGAAGTAGTCAACGTGGAATAATTGTGTAGTACCTTCTGGAGCTGAGTGCATGAAGATAGGTGCATCAAATTTTACGAAGCCTTCTTTTTCAAAGAAGTCAACAGTTGCTCTAAACATAGTGTTTCTAATTTGCATAATTGCAAATGGCCGCTTAGATCTTAACCATAAGTGACGGTGATCAAGAAGGAAGTCAACACCGTGTTCCTTATTACCAATTGGGTAACCTTCGTTGTTGCTTACAACCTTTAAATCTGAAATTTGAATTTCGTAGCCGAAGTGTGAACGTTCATCCTTGTGAACAGTACCAGTAATGTAGAAACTAGCTTCTTGACGTAAAGTCTTAGCAGCTTCAAAAACTTCTTCTGAAACATCATTCTTACGAATAACACCTTGGAAAAATGCAGTACCATCACGTAATTGTAAGAAGATGATCTTACCACTTGAACGTTTATCTGTTAACCAAACATGCATCTTGACTTCTTCGTCAACGTGTTTGGAAGAATCTTTAATTGAAATCAATTCTGTCATAAATCCTATCCACCTTTTTATCTTTCAATACAGCATATATGATACCAAAAAATCTATAAATTGGCGACTGAGTTTATTTCATTTCCATCTTTAAAGTCATATAAAACATAATTATAGTTGCCAGACTTAGTTTTAGCAGAAACTTCCCAAACCGCTTTTCCTTGATACCAGCCTAAGTTCACATTGCTAATTTGAGAATTTGAATGAGAGGATTTATATGCATCCCTCACCCTTTTTTCACTCACACCTTTATTTGAAGGATAAATATACGCCTTTTTTGACTTAGGTAAATAAATAAAGTAATAGTTCTTGCCCTTAGCATTAGTTCCCTTAAGAGCATAACTATTAACCCCTCTATCCAAGTGATAATAAGTATCTACATTTTTAATCGGCGTCTTTTTTAAAGCAATTTGTGAAATCTGTCGCTCATTATTACGACTTGGAGTACCTGCTCGATAGAAAATCACCACGCTGGCAATATATGCAACAATAGCTATTACAACTACCCAAACTATAAATTTAATTGTTTGTCTTGTGTCATCTTGGATCATAATTATCTAACTTATCTTTTAAACCTTTTTGACTTACCTTTTGTACTTTTACTGGGATAGCTTGTAAAAAGATCTTCCCGTAATCTTTTGTCCATAAACGTGAATCTAAAATTACAAACTGACCATGATCTTGTTCTCCACGAATCAGTCTACCCATCCCCTGACGGAAACGAATCAATGCTCGTGGAATACTGTCATTTTCAAAAACATTTATATTTTTATCTTCTAAACGTTTTTGTCGTAATTTAACTTCTGGTTGATCTGGAGATTCAAATGGAAGTTTACTTGCTATAACCAAATCAATTCCTTGATCATGGAAATCGATCCCTTCCCAGAAACTATCTGCTCCAATAATAATTGCTTTAGGAGCAATTGAAAAACGTTTGGCAATCCGGTTATTGGATCCTGATAAACCCTGAGCTAAAATTTCAAAATCTTTTAGCTTAGGATTATTCACTATCTCTACAAATACATCATGAATTTTATCTAAGTTAGTCATCAGCAAAAGCACATGATTTTTATTCTCAAGATCATTAATTAAGATATCGTCTAAGGATTCAAGATATTCATCGCTATCTGGTTTAGGCATATCCTCTACAGCTAAGACTTCTAAATGCTTATTTAAATCAAAACTGCTCTTTCCAATATAAGTAATTGGGTCCATATCTTCTAAGGCCAATTGCTTTATTGCATAGTCAAAATTCTCATTGCTAGTAAGCGTAGCACTAACAAAAAGCAAATGATCAAAACGAGAATAGATTTGCCTTAATTCTCTAGAAGCATCGAGCATCATCCAGTGCAAATTAGTACTTAATGGATCATCTGGATTGGTTGCAATAAGTACAAAGCCGCCTTGATCAAGATTATCTTCACTAGAAATAAGATCCGTTAATTGATAGCTCTTTTCTGTATAGTAATCTAATTGATCAATCTCCTCTGTAATATCACTTAACAAAGAATCATCCCCAGATGGAATAGAACTATGGTCTTGATATAAGTTAAATAAGATCTGATTTGTCTTTTGACGTACATTCTCTAATTTTTGTACGAAGCTGGACATTTTATCAAGAAATTCACTATCTTTAGGAAATAACACTTTTCCAGGAAAACTTAGCTCTAGATTACCATTAGGTAAAATAATTTTATTAATAGCTTCTTCTTTTCGCGAATAAAGAATCTTCTGCAAATCATTAATTGTATAAATTAAATCAAGGATCTCAGGATCAAGATTCTTCAATAAGAAATTAATTTCTACATTTTCAGAAAACTGATTTTGCACACTATCTTCTGAAAAGTACAATAGATTTCTCAAACGACTTAAACTTCCCCAGAGTGATTCAAAACGCAGTGCATCATTACGAGAAGTAATAACGTTATCTGTAAATCGATGTGCCTCATCAATTACTAAATATGGATTTTGTCCCCAGATAGTATCCATATAGTGATTTGCTAAATATGCATGATTAGTGACCAAGATATCGGCCGCCTCTTGTCGTTCTCTTGCTAAATTCCAAAAGTCGACTTCCGCAAATTTGCTGCTGACTCTGGCATCCCCTGGATGAGATATCTGCGTAAAAATTGGATTACTATAGCTAGTAAGCTGAAGCTCATCATATCCCCAGTTTTAGTTTCTGTCAGCCAAACCAAAATTTGCATTTGCAATACAAGTGTTGGTTTATTAGGACTATTGCTAAAAATGGTTTGTACGAAACCGTCAAGATCAATAAAATGACTACTTGCTTTAACTACTTCAGCAGTAAGATCAAGCTTAGTAATTTTCAGCATTTGTGGGATTTCTTGTTCGATGATTTGATCCTGCAAAACTTTAGTCGGAGCTGCTACTACCAATTTTCTGCTTGAATAAAGCTGGTAAGCATAACTAAATAAATATGAAAATGTCTTTCCTGTTCCATTTGGAGCTTCAACAAGCATTGCTCTTTCCAAAGGATTATTAATAAATTGATGAATATGATTAATTAAATCAACTTGAGCCTTACGATAATTTATTTTATTCGCAAAAAGCTTACGTTTAGTTTGATCATTAATAGGAAAATGATTATCTTCTCCTGAATTATTATTAGCCAGATTGTGAGTCTGCTTTTGTAAGACAATGTTTCTTACTTGCATGTATTCCTTTGCAAGGGGATGCTTTTGCTTACGATATTCATTAGCAATTGACGTAAATACCCATGAAGTATCTCTGATCAGTCCTTGAGAAAGCGAGCTAAGCGTATTTAAAGTAGCTTGAGGCAATCTTTCTAATCGCTTGATAATTTTAATTAATAAAACTGCCGTACCGTAAGCATCTGAATCAGCCTTATGCGGATTTAAATGCTTGATTTTTAACTGTGCTGTTAAATCGCTCAACTTATAAGAAGGCAAAGTTGGAAAAGCAATTTTAGCAAGTTCAACTGTGTCAATAGCTTTGATAGTTAATGGTTCATAACCATGTTCAACTAATTCATAATTTAAAAACGGAAAATCAAAGTTCACGTTGTGCGCTACAAATACAGTATCTTTTAAAATATCAATAATTTGTGGAGCGTAATATGAAAAATCTTTAGCATCTTGAACATCTTCATCATGAATTCCTGTCAAGTTTTGAACTGACAAGGGAATTTCACGATGTGGGTTAATCATAAATGAATAAGTCTTAACTACTTTCATGTGCTTAATAATTGCACAGCCAAATTGAATAATGTGATTATTGTTTTCTCTTTGCGTTCCTGTGGTTTCTAGATCGACTACTGCGAAAGTATCCTTATCAAAAACAGTCATTCTCTAGCCTCCTTTCTGTATTACCTTATATATTTTAATCTACTTGGACAATTTTTTTAGCATCTAACAAAATTAAATACTTACTCTTAACATTTACTGGTGCAAATTCGTTTAATGCCTGTTCATATAAACGAAGCTGACCAGTATATTTGTCTTTTATCTTTTGAATAGCGACATCTAAATGATTCTGATCAACATAATCTGTCTTGTAGTCAAACAAAATGATACCATCATCTGCTATATAATAACCATCAATTGTACCGTGGACCAGGATTTTAGCATGAGGATCACTAAAATCTTTAAACAATTTTTTAGCAGAAGCGATGCTTGAAAAATCCACTTCACGCTTTAAGTTATCAGGATGATTCCAAAACTCTTTAGCAAAGTCGCTATGAGTGAACCAAAGAATTTCATCTTTATGGAGGCTTGGTACAATATCAGGATTTAGCTTTTTCTTGACAATTAAATCTTGAATCTCATTATCAAGATCAGCTTCATCGCCTGTTCCTTCATAATTGTAGTATTGCAAAATTAAGTGCGTAGCCGTTCCGATTTCTGCACCAGTAAATTTAGTTTCAAATAAGAAATTAGGCTTAGTATCAATCGGCTGCAAATAACGATTAGTTGAAGTGATTAAATGAGCATTCTCAAGTTCACTATCAATTGGATCATTAAATGCGCTTTTAATTTCAGAAACAGCTTGATAAGCCGTTGTTTGACTAGCATCCCTAAATGGATACTTAAAATCATAAAGTCGCTTAGCCGTCTTAGTAAGCAAATTGTACTCATCATTTTGCTCGTTGCTTTTTTCATCAGCTTCAACCACGTCACTAATTGGCTCATCGTACTTAACATACAAGATATCTTGACTTTGATCAATTGCTTCGCTGATATCTGTTAACTTTTGTGGAACCTGACGATCAAATGCTAAAGCTGGCCCCACAAAGCTTAATGGACTGTTAGCTGATAATTTGTCACTTAATGATAACTGCTCGCCAACGCTTAATTCTTGGCGCCATTTTTGAACATTCTTTTCAAAGCTTGGAATTTCTGTTACTAGAATCAGTTTTTGCTTGGCGCGTGTCAATGCAACATATAAAATACGTGATTCTTCTTCAAGAATCTGACGTTTCTTTTCCACATTTCCAATTGCTTTAACTAAAGTATCAATTCGATATTGGGGCTGCTTAATAGTTAGGCCAATTCCATCATTATTTATTACATAATTGCCACGTAAATCTCTCATTTGGTAGCGATGTTCCATCCCTACGTAAAAGACAATTGGAAATTCCAAACCTTTTGACCCGTGAATTGTCATTAATCTAATTGCATTACCGGCTTCCTTAGTTAAAAGTGGCTGAGCAAGGTCTTTTTGACTACGACGCATACGATCAATAAAATTAATAAATTGATAAAGTCCCTTAAAACCGGCACTTTCATACGAAGTTGCTCGTTCATAAAGAGCTTCTAAATTAACGCGACGCTGTTCTCCATTAGGCAAAGCAGTCATAATTTCCAGCAAACTAGTTCGCTCATAAATGCTCCAAATCAACTCGGAAATTCGATGATTAGTAGCAAAATCTCTTAAATCAGATAATTGATTTAAAAAGTTTTTAATTTTATCACTAAGATCATTATTCATTGAAACATACGACAAAAGCGCACTATAAAAGCTTGCTTGTTTATTGTTAATACGAATTTTAGCGAGCTCTTCTTCGTTAAAGTTAAATAAAGGTGATCTTAAAACCGTTACTAAAGGAATATCTTGATCAGGATTATCAATAATCTTGAGGT
The DNA here is from genome assembly GCF_000615445.1 of Lactobacillus hamsteri DSM 5661 = JCM 6256. Classification (GTDB taxonomy): domain Bacteria; phylum Bacillota; class Bacilli; order Lactobacillales; family Lactobacillaceae; genus Lactobacillus; species Lactobacillus hamsteri. Next base: position 28,969 of record NZ_BALY01000010.1, read on the forward strand.
AATCCATCATAATTGTTAATTCAAAAGTTTGGAAGTAATTTTCCGCATCAGTAATGAACAAAGGAATATTATTTTTAGCAAATTCCTGCATGATTTCTAGGTTATTGCTACGACTACGTGTCAAGATAGCAATGTCGCTATAGCGGAAATCACGTTTTTTATTTTCACGTGCATCATAGACCTGTAATTTTTCCTGTTTGAATTGCTTAATGCGGTCAATTACCATTTGGATTTCTGAATAATCAATTTCACCGTTATCATCAGAATCAAAATTGCTACTTTGTTTTTTCTCATGAAAAATAATTTCGCTAGCTTGACTTAAATGCTCAGGATAATATTTTGCACCAAAAAGCAACTGTCCTTCTTTTCGATAATCAATGCCGCCAAAATTATCGCTCATTACTGTCTTAAAAACTTTATTAACGATTTTAGTAACTGGTTCAGTTGAACGGAAGTTATCGGCAAGTACGATACGTTTTTCATTAGTATTTTCTTCCTTACCGAATTTATGATATTTCTCTAAGAATAAAGTTGGCTCAGCTTGACGGAAACCATAAATAGACTGCTTAACATCCCCTACCATAAAGAGATTATTAGTTTTGCCATTCTTGATAGTTTGGATAATTCCTTCTTGCAAAGCATTAATATCCTGATACTCATCAACCAAAATTTCTTTAAATTTATTTTGATAAAAGTCACGTGCCATTTGTGAGTTAGAAATGTCTTGACTAAGAATTTGATAAGCAAGTTGTTCCATATCGCTATAATCAAGAAGATTTTCTTCTCTTTTTAGCTTATTAAACCGCTCAATTAAGGAAAGTTCAGCTCTGCTAATAGCAGACATGATTTTCTGTCCCTTATCCATTACTTTAAGTTGCTCTTTTTCATCACTTGCCAAAAATGACGCATAAGTATCAAAAATTTGTGTTTTAGCTTCATCTTTTAAAGCTTGTGCCTCTTCATAGAAGTCGAGCAAATCTTCATCCCATTTCTTAGATTTGCGATATTTGCCTGTAAAAACACAACCTCTTAATAAGGAGCGCAATTCATCATATGACTTGTCTTCAGTAAGCCCAGTAATAAAAGTAGTCAAATTTTGATCAAAAATAGCAAAATCTTCTTTAACTTTAGCTAACTCTTTAGTATCCATTTGCGTAGCAACTAAAAGTTGATCTATTTTTTTCTTTAGACCACTAAAAGTGTCAATTAAATGCTTTTTTATATTATCTTGCCATAACTTGCTTTTAACTAGTTCTTGATTATTAATCACATATTTTCGAGGTAAATCTTTTAGCCATTCTTTATAATCCGGCTTAGCCATAGCAAAATTATACAAATCTAGTAATAAATCTCGGGCTGAATCTGCATCCCTGTCCCCCGAGAAATTATCATAAAAACTAATAAAATCTTTATCCTGGTCTTCTAAATATTCACTTTCGATTTCTTTTAAGGCACGTTCTTTTAACAATGCTGCCTGAGTCTCATCAGTTAAAATACTAAAACTTGGATCGAGATCAACAGCATAGTAAAAGCGATGAATGACGTCTAAACAGAAAGCATCAATCGTAGAAATATTAGCTGTATCAATTAAATTAAGTTGTCTGCGTAAATAATTTCGATTGCCGTTTGCATTGCGCAAAGCTTGTGTCAATTCCAACTTAATTCTTGCCTTCATTTCTTCGGCTGCAGCCTTGGTAAACGTAACTATCAGCAATTGATCAACGCTAATGCCTGACATAATTTCTTTTAACACACGCTGAACAAGGACAGTAGTTTTACCCGAACCCGCTGAAGCAGAGACTAAAATGTCTTTGCCACGCTCATCAATAGCTTCTTGTTGTTTTTCAGTAAATGACGGCATTAATCTTCCTCCTTGTTCAATTTTTCTTTGATTTTTTCCAACAATTCTTTCTTATTCATACTATTAATATCATGATATTGATCTTGTCTAAGCATTGCATCAAAGAAGAAAATATCGCGATAATCTGAATAAGTTAAAGCATTGCGAGTTTTACCATAACGGTATGGATTGAGTTTTATTTTTCCTGATAAAATTTCGGTTGAAGCCTCTTTAATTAGAAATTCGTCATAGTCAAGCAACATCTTAATTTCATCTTCGCTAAAGTTAGTATTGCTTGGTAAAGTAAAGCCACCATTTTTCTTTGTTTTAATTCCAGAATATATTTGGGAGTTTACTTGCTTATCATCTAAAAGCGGTTCAGCTTCTGTTAACAAAATTGGATCATTTGAAATTAAACCTGTATACATTAGCTTAGGCTTTCCATCTAATGCATTATTTTTCACTTGTAAATTAGCGCCTATTAAATCTTTGCCGTTTAAACGATCAAGCTGTCGGGTAATTGTTTGATAGAATGCGCCTAAAAGTGATAAGTCATTATTTCCAGCAAAGAATTGATTATTTTTGCTTAAAACATCTAAATAAGAAACCATCTGTAAAGCAATACCGTTATAGAACATCCCCAAATCGAATTTTTTAGCCGAAGACTTATAGTCGATTACTTGTGCCAAAATTTGATTCTTTCCAGATATTGGTGCTAGGTCAACACGATCCATTTTTCCGCGCAAATTTACATGGTGATTTCCTGCTAAATCTGGCAAAGCTAATTTTAATCCTTTAACTTTTTCACCTGAGCCAAAACTTAGCTCTGAATATTTAGCCCGAAGTGGGGTTTGCTTAAGTGAGCGACGCCAATTGTTTGCGACTTTTGAAGTGGTGTGATCCAAACATTTAAATAAATATTGATTAAATGGATCGTCCATTAATTGTGAATATTTCTTTTCATCTTTCATAGCCTCACGTGCAAGACTAAGCAATTTTTCCATTTCTACTTGGTCAATATCAGCTAAGTTAAGATGCTTATTGTTTAATTCTTTTACTAAACGATCGAAAGTTTCATGGAAATAGTTACCTGCTTGGATAACGTCAAATTCGTTTTCAAAACGTTTGCGTAAACGCAATCCATAATTTAAAAAATACTCATAAGAGTTTTCGTAGTAAGTTTCAAGCTGGGAAACTGATGAATTAAGATTTTGACCATATAGTTCTTGTGCAAGGGATGCATCAATATCTTCAGGATTATTGTCAAACTCGCTGGCTTCTATAACGGTTTTAGTCTTTTCAGGGATGCTTTCTTTAGATAAACTAAGCAAATTGCTAATAGTTTTATTTGGTGCAATCGAATTTAAATATGCCAAATAACCCAAACTGGCGTCTGGATTGGTGATAAATGATAAAACATCTTGTAACTTCTCTGGCAAGTCATGTTGAGCCATTTCGGGAGCATTGTTTTGCTTTAAGCGCTCATAAAAAATTGATGGTTCTAGTTCTTCATTAGCAGCATTTAGAACAGGATAAGACAAGTAAACTTTGTCCTGTGCTAAAGCCAAAGCTAAACCAAATTGATAATTTTGATCCAAGTTATTCACTTGCTGACGATCTTCAAGATAAGCATCATCTGCAAAGCCCGGTTTCATATTTTCAATATTTTCCGAACTCAAGAATCCCGGTGTTTTTTGAATACTTGGTAAATTGCCAGCTGTCGCTCCAATAATAAAGACCTGTTTATAGCCTGTATTTTGTACCATACCAATTTCTGAAATATTGACAGCATCAAGTGTTGATGGAATTTGTGAGAAATTTGCTTGACGAAAACTGCTAATCAGCATTTCAAAAAAGCTATTAGTTTCAAATTCATCAGGATTAATTAAAAGATAATCCTTTAAAAGCGTTATTAACAAATCCCATAATTGTTCAGGCTGTTGTGCTTGTTGCAAATCGCCTGCTTCATTAGCTGTATCGCGCCATTTTTCTAATTGACTAGCAACACCATTATCGGCTAAAAAATTAAAGAAAATCGTAATTGCTTTTTGGCTACTTTTTTCATCCCCTAAAGACGTAAAAAGCGAGTTAATTTTATCAACTATGTAAGCACGCAATTTGTCAATTTTCGCTACTTCATCGGGCATCTTATCCAGTCTAATAACGTCTGCTGCCACATATTCAGAAAAGTTACGTTTCCAAGAATTATGATTAATCCCATGAGCTAAAACAAAATTTTCTAGCTCATCAATATCATGAATAAATGCGGCCTCATCTTGATACCATGAAGGAATAAGCAATCTTGTCTTTAAAATCGCTAAAATATTTGTACTTTGCCATGGTCTCTTGAGAAGTGCAGCCAAATTTTCAATTAAAACAACTAAAGGGTGATACTTCATTTCCTGTTGCAAATCGTTGAAAAATGGGATCTTATTTTGACGTAAAATTGGAATTAAATAAGTTTCATACTCATGTAAATTCGGCGCTAAAATCAAGAAATCTTGATAACGATAATTGCTCAATGCTACTTGTTGATAAATTGTTCGGGCAACAAAGTATGCTTCCGCATATCGAGAATCTGCCTTAACCAATTGGACATTTTTAAGTTCATCAATTTTAGGAAGCGTTTCTGTCCAGATGCCATTTAAAATTTCTCGTTTATTTTGTTTAGGACTAAGCGGATAAATTTCTTGTTCAAAATCAATGCTTCTTTTGGTAAGAAAATCAGTTAAATGTTTGATAGTTTGCTGAATAATGTAATCATAATCTCCCGGTTCAGCTGCAGAATTAATTTCACCAATTCGAGTCTTGAAAGCTAACGTAACATTTTTCGCTTTCATCATAAGCAACCGGATAGTCAATGATTCTTGCAATGAAAAATGTGAAAAATCTGTAAAGTAAAAACTTGCATTCGAAAGATCAACTTTTGAAGCTAATAATTCATTCATTTGTAACTGAACTTCATTTTTAGTTGAAAATTTTCCTGCAATTTCTTTTAGAAAATCATTATATATTATCTTTAAATCATGTATTTTCCCTTCAGTTTCACGATCTAAATTCTCAGTATTTAAAGTTTCTAAATCAAGATTACCATCATATACTTGCAATATTGTATCGTAAAGCTGTTTCACTAAACCAGAATTGACATTTACATTCTTAAACAGATCTAGTTCTGGACGATGCTTATCAATTATCTTAGATAAAAGCATTGCTGCAGCCGCATCATCAAGCTGCGTTGGCAAGCCCATTTCTGCATCTTTTAAGAAATACCACGCTAATCTTGAAAAAGATAAAACTTGCAAATTCTTTACAGAAGTTTCTTCTTTGTCTTGACTAAGAGCCAGTCTATTTATTGCCTTAATTTCTGTGGTAAACTTAATATGATTTGGAACGATGATGAAAGTTTCATATTCTGGATGTTGTCTGTAATTTTCTACTGCTTGTTCCAGAATTTTTTCTTGTAATGGGTCAGTTTGACGGCCTGTAATAATTTTGATCATTTGTTCGTTAACTCCTTGTATTTTATTTTAGCATAGGAGCTTTTTTATTCATTAAAAATAAAACTTAGGAATGGAAAAATTAATGAAAAGTAGTTATTTAACACATGGAAAAGTAATTCTTATTGGTGAACACTCTGTTGTTTATGGTTATGATGCGCTTTGCATGCCCATTAAATCATTGCATATTAAAACAACTGTTGAGCCTAATGACGAAGACTGGATGGACACAGAACGCTATCATGGCCCATTATTTGATGCACCTAATGAATATGACGGTTTAAAATACGTTGTTAAAACTATGCTTGAAAAAGCCAATAGCAATGAAAAGCTTAAAATTACCTATACTGGCGAGATTCCAATGGAGCGTGGCTTTGGGTCAAGTGCAACTGTAGCTTTAGGAACTACCAAAGCTATGAATGATTACTTTAAGCTTAATATGTCTCATGATGAAATTATGGCTGTAACCAATCACGCAGAAATGATTAATCATGGTAAAGCATCGGGACTAGATGCTGCAACTGTAAATTCTGACTATCTTGTTTTCTTTAATACGCAAGATGGTCCTAAAAGACTTGAAACAAAGCTCGGTGCTACTCTCTTGATTATGGATACAGGGCAACTTGGAAATACACGCGAGGCTGTAACCAAAGTCCGCTCTCAACTTGATAAATCAGTTGATGCTAATAAGCGTATTGAAAGATTGGGCGAATTAGCAGATAAAACTAAAGCAGCTTGGATGATTCAAGATAAGGAAGCAGTTGGTACTTGTTTCAACGAAGCTCAAGAGATTTTGGCTTCGTTTGGTCTTTCTACTCATAAAATTGATCAGTTGAAGCAAATTGCTCATGAAAATGGCGCACTTGGCTTTAAGTTTTCCGGTGGCGGACTTGGTGGCATTGTCATTGCACTATGCGACAATGACGAAATGGCAAAAGAAATTGCTGAAAAAAGCAAAGATTTAATTAGTGATTTTTGGATCGAAAAAATATAAAGGAAATATTAAATGAAAAAAACTGCGCGCGCACACACTAACATTGCTCTTATTAAATATTGGGGCAAGGCCGATGCTAAACTGCGATTACCACTTATGTCTAGCCTTTCCATGACTCTAGATGCTTTTTATACAGATACTTCTATTGAAGAATCTGAAAATATGGAATTTTACTTGAACGATAAAAAGCAAGATGAAGTGGCAACAAAACGTGTATTTAAATACATCGATACACTCCAACATAAATTTGGAGTCTCAGGCAACTTAACCATTCATTCAACCAATCACGTTCCTACCGCAGCTGGACTTGCATCATCAAGTTCAGCTTTTGCCGCACTTGCTGGTGCTTTTACAAGATTTTATGACCTTAATGTAGATAATCAAGAATTATCAAGGTTAGCTCGAATTGGTTCAGGATCTGCCAGTCGTTCAATTTTTGGTGGCTTTGCTATTTGGCAAAAAGGTCATGATGATGAAAGCTCATATGCTTATGCTCTTGATGAACATCCCAACATGGATCTTTATCTTTTAGCCGTTGAGCTAAACAGTCATAAAAAGAAGATTTCCTCGACTATGGGGATGAAAGATGCTCAGTCTTCCCCATTCTTTGAGTCTTGGCTTAAACGCAATGATTTTGAATTAAGTGAAATGATTGACGCTATTAAAAATAATAACTTTACTAAACTCGGCGAAATAGCTGAATTAAATGCTAGCGAAATGCATGCAATCAATTTAACTGCTCAACCTGGTTTTACTTATTTCGAGCCCGATACAATTCATGCTATTAAATTAGTTGAAGATTTACGTAAACGTGGAATTGAATGCTATTACACTATTGATGCCGGACCCAATATTAAGATTTTGACTCAATTAAGAAATATAAAAGAAATCAAAAAAATCTTTGAGTCAGAATTTAATAATGTTAATATAATTAAGGCAAGTTTTGGCCCAGGAATTTCTTACTTGGACTGAAATCACTTATGTGATAAAGCTTAATATAGATTAGAGGATTAAAATCTTTTGATAACAGAAAAAGCACCCGGAAAGTTATATATTGCTGGTGAGTATGCTGTTTTAGAGCAAAATTGTCCTGCAATTTTAGTTGCAGTAAATCAATTTGTACGTGTTTCTATTTCTAAAAGCAAAACTACCACTGGTTTAATTCATTCAAAACAATATTCACAAAGTTCAATTCATTGGGTTCGTCAAGGCTCAAGGATGGTAATTGACAATCGTGATAATCCTTTTGAATACATCCTTTCAGCAATTTCATTTACTGAACAATATTGTATTGAACAAAATATCAAAATGACCGTCTATGATTTACATGTTAATTCAGATCTAGACTCTGCAGATGGTAAAAAGTACGGCTTAGGCTCAAGTGCAGCCGTTACTGTTGCTACTGTTAAGGCGATTTTGCGTTTTTACGGTGTTGATTTTAGTAATGAATTAGTATACAAATTATCTGCTATCTCTCACTACTCCGTACAAGGCAACGGTTCGGCCGGTGATATTGCGGCAAGCGTATATGGTGGTTGGCTAGCATATCAAACTTTTAATAAGAATTGGCTTAAGCAAGAATTGGCCACTAAGTCTTTAACAGACGTTATCAATGAGGCTTGGCCAGGACTTAATATTGAATTGTTAACCCCTCCTGAAGGGATGAAATTAATGATTGGATGGAGTCAAAAGCCTGCATCCACTTCTCGCTTGGTCGATGAAACTAATGCTAACAAGGCTGCACTTGATAATGAATATCAACAATTCTTAAACGCATCACGCCAATGCGTACTTAAAATGGTTAAAGGCTTTGAAGAAGACGACATTGCTTTAATTCAAAAGCAAATACGTGTTAACCGTGAAATTTTACAACACTTTGCAAAAATCAATCACATTGCAATCGAAATTCCACGCTTGACTCATTTGATCGATATTGCTGAAAAATTTGGTGGTGCTGCTAAGACTTCTGGTGCCGGTAATGGTGACTGCGGAATCGTTATTACCGATGAAAGTACTGATATTGATGCTTTAGAACAAGAATGGCGTAAAAATAATATTTTGCCATTAAACTTCCGCGTACATCAAATTACCTTTACTAAATAACGAGGTTTTTATGTCAAAAAGATCTGAAAGAAAAGAAGAACATCTGGCATTAGCAGATGTTTTTTAATGAGAAAAAACAAAATAATTTTGATCAAATGCACTTGTTGCGCCCTGCTCTTCCTGAAACAAGAGTTAATTTGCATTCTATTGAAACAAACATGTTCGGTAAAAAAGTGTCCGCTCCATTTTTTATTAATGCAATGACAGGCGGCTCAAAAAAATCATACAAAGTTAATAAGGCATTAGGGCAAATTGCGTGTCAAACTAATATAGCTATGGCATTAGGCTCAGCTAGCATTTTAATAAAAGAAAAGAAGGAACAATTCGAAAGCTTTTATACTGCTCGAGAAGAAAATCCAGATGGCGTATTAATTGCTAACGTGAACCCTGCCACTCCAGCACAAGATGCTCAAAGAATTGTAAATGACTTACAAGCGGATGCTCTTCAAATTCACATTAATTCTGTTCAAGAAATCGCTATGCCTGAAGGAGAACGTAATTTTCTCTGGCTAGACAATATGAGAGAAATTCGTAATACGGTTGACGTGCCAATTATTGTTAAAGAAGTAGGTTTTGGCATGGATAGCCATACTATCAAAACCTTAAAAAGTGATGGTTTTGATCTTCTTGATATTGCGGGCAGTGGTGGGACTAATTTTGCTGAAATTGAAAATGGCAGAAATAGTTTTGATGTTTCTTACTTAGAAGATTTAGGGTTACCTACTGTAGTGACCGCCCTCATGGCAAAAAAAGCCGGTGCTAACTTCATCGTATCTGGCGGTGTACGTAATCCTCTTGATGTATTAAAAGGATTAGTTTTAGGTGGAAAATATGTTGGTATTGCTAATGTATTTTTACAAGAATATATGCAAGATGGCCAAGAAGGACTTCTCTCTTTAATTCAAAATTGGAAACAAGAATTAGTTGGGTTACTCGCTATTTATGGTCAAAATGATTTAAAATATTTAACGCAAATTAAAACCTATTATGATCTTCCGCTTAAAAATACAATTGACCAATTAATTTAACATAATTTTTGATATTTATATAAAAATAAGCATTCAGCCCAAAAAGCTGAATGCTTATTTTATTTTTCTTGAATAAATTAATTAATATTAAGTAACTTCAAAATTTCTTTTTGAACGGCACTTTCGTTGCAAGTCCCGATTACTTCATCAGCAGCTTCTTTAGCTTCTGGCATTGCCGTGCCTGTAGCAAAGCTTTTACCTGTATATTTAAGCATCCCTACGTCATTGCCACTATCTCCAAAGCTTACCATTTCATCAGCTGAAATGTTGAATTTCTTACCTAGGTATTCTAAACCTACAGCTTTGTTCATGCCTTTAGTTTGCATATCAATTGAATCAGCACTTCCAGCTACGAAGCCCATTTCTGGATATTTTTTTCTTAATTCATCAATAGTTGGCAACGTCTTTTCAATAGGCAACGTCATATTAACCTTAAAAATTTTATCTTTAACTTCTGAAAAATCATCGACCAAAGTAATTTCAGCAAAATATTTATGCATTTCTTGGTAATAATCTTCACCATCACTGCGACGAATATATGCTGATTTTAGGCCCTCAACCACGGCTGGATATGGATAATCATGTACTACTTCTTGCGTAATTTGGTAGTCTTTTTGAGATAAAGCATCCGTATGGAGTAATTCTTTTCCTTTAGCAATTAAGGCACCGTTTTCTGCTACAAAATAGATTCTATCTGCATTTTCAGGGAAACGTTTAATCAAATTTTCAAATTGATTTCCACTAGCGACCACAAATTTAATATCACGTTCTTGCATCACTTTAAACTCACGTGAGAACATCTCATGATCATAAGTCTTATCATCTCTCAACCAAGTACCATCCATATCTGAAGCAATTAATTTGATCATATTTTCTCCCTAATCCTTTTTTAAAATTCTCAATCCCTTTGGATAAAAGTTCTTAAGTACACCATTACCAGCAATTTTTCCAAAACTAAAAATCATCTTATTAAAAGCTACTAATACAAATCCACGTAAATCTGTATCAACTTTTACGGTTTCGCCATGAAGATAACTCATATAATCTTCCTCAGAAGATAGATTAATTACATTTTTCTGTTCTACTTGGCCTAAAGCTTCGGCAAGATGATGTCCGGGTTCAAAGCGTTTCTTTTTCAAAATTCCTAATTCTAAACCATCATTTACAATGTTCAATCCCTTTAGATTTTGTTCACTAATAGCTGGAATGAAGACATGATCTTTTCTCACTAAGGCTCGCTTTTGCCAATCAGAGATTTCCTTTGGTAAGTTAAATTTATCAAGGACTTTGGCAATGTATTCTTTCTCGTCTTTAGTTAGAGATAAATTATTACGTTTATCTTTCTTCTTTTTCTTACTCTTTTTCGAATTTTCCTTGCCTAATTCACCAGGCATTTTTAAAATTGCTGCGAATTGTCCTTCACCTAAGTTGTCTTGTGGCCAAAAACGTAAGGTTCTTTCGAGATGATCAACACTACCCCATTCAGGCCGGCCATGACTTACCTTATCTGAATTAATCATGGTAATTGGTTGAATTTCCATCTTGTAATTTTTTACTAGCCAACTAACGATTTCTTCATCTTCTTCTGGTGAAAATGTACAAGTTGAATAAATTAATTTTCCACCAGGCTTAAGCATTTTAACGGCTTGCTCAAGAATTTCCTGTTGGCGATCTTGACAGGTTTGAACATATTCGGGCGACCAATATTCAATAGCCTCCGGATTTTTTCTAAACATGCCTTCTCCGCTACATGGAGCATCAACTAAGATCTTGTCAAAAAATTGTGGGAAAACTTTGGCTAGAGCAAAAGAATCATTATTCGTTATGAGCGCATTACTAATGCCCCATCGTTCGATGTTTTCACGAAGAGCCTTAACGCGGCTAGCAGAAATTTCGTTGGCAACAAGCAAGCCTTCTCCTTTTAAAGCTTGTCCTAAGGCCGTACTTTTACCGCCGGGAGCTGCACACAAATCTAAAACTTTCTCACCCGCTTGAACGTTAGCAATCCATGCTGGAAACATTGCTGAAGGATCTTGGGAATAAACAGTGCCACTAACCCATTCTGGATCTTGTCCAGAAACTTCGCCATAAAAAGCATTAGGAATATCTGGAACTTCTTCGGTTTTATCATAAGAAACATTATTTTCAAATTTAAGCGGATTAATACGATAAGCCTTTTTGCTTTCTTGATCCATTGCCGAAAACATTTTCTCAGCTTCATCATTCCCAAGCAACTTTTGATATTTATCTTTAAATTCAATTGGCAAATTAAGCATTAATTTTCTCTCCCTTTTCTTCTCTTTTATCTAAAAATACCCATGTTGCCAAATAAGCAATGATACTGGTTAATAAATTACCAATTAATAATAAAATTAGATGATCCATTCCTTTAAAGAAGGAAAACCAACTTAAACAGAAATATGCAATTGCACAAAGCAAAATTTCAATCAAAGCTAATCTTAACGAGCGATTAATGAACCAATTGCCTAATAAGTTTCCTTTTAGATGGGTTAACTTAATTTGACGCCAATGCAAAAGTGCAATTAAACTATTACAAATCATTGCAATTAGCCAAAGAGTCATAATAATCAAAATTTCTTTGACTACAGAAAAACTATGGATTTGGTGATCACGTACAAACTCTGGTGTATGAAGTTTAGCATGATAATGACGTGCAATTTTTTTAATAACGCGAGTAGATGAATCAACGATAATGCGATAATTCTTTAATTGTCCTTGAGCAGTCGGTTGATCTATGCCGGTACTTAAATAATATTTGCTTTGTTCAATCTGTGGGAAATTTTTCAAATCACCAATTACCGAGAAATATTGGTTGTGATTATGAATATATTTATTACCTTGAGTTTCCATGACTTTTATTTGTGCATTAGGTCCTAAAACTGCAAAGGAAACTTTTCCAGAAAAATCATCTAATGAAAAGAAACGCCCACTATCTGTAGGTAAAGAAATCATATTGCGATTAGCCCACACTAATACTTGATTTTGCTCAATTTCATTATCGAAATGTAATTGAATCTTCTCTTTACGATAATGGTTGTTTATATATTTTAAAAAATCACTAATTGTTTCTTCTTTATTGGTTTTAAAATAGCGAGTATTATTGCTGAGACCGTGAGCTTCAAGAAGTTGATCGGCCTCTCGAGATTGCACGTCAGAAAGAATCAATCCAGTTCCAATAAATGTTAAAAATACGATAAAAATTAAAGTTATTTTTTTCCAAGTCATATTTTTTCTATTTCATATACCTTTTCATCAATAAAATCATAGCTTTCAAAAGAATGATTGATTTTTTTCATTTCTTTTGAAGATACAAAATTCATTTGTTGCCAAAATTCTGGTGAATTAGTTGCGCCCTCTTTTTCACCAATAAAAAGCAATTTGCTGTGATGGCTATAGTCCTTCCAAGCATTAACGACATCTAGGTCACTATGGCCAAAGTTTGGCGACCAGGAACAAATAATGAGATCAATATCTCGATACCGTTTTATAGCACTAACTGCATCTAGATCCTCTACCTTTGTAAAATAGTCTCGACCGGTTGTTGAAGTTTTAGCCCATTCTAATGAATCGGTAGCAATTGCCTCAACTCCTACTTCTTGAAAAGTCTTTGACCAATAAGCATTACCTGCCATAATTTCTAAAACTGATTTAACGTTAAATGTTTCAGAAATTAGTTTAGCCGTTTTTAAATTTGGTAATGACCAAATACCATACTTTAACGATAAAAACTGTCTAACGCTATTTAACAAATGATTCATAGCGTTGATTTGTGCCTTTTTATCTACTCCAATTGAATAGATTAATTCTTCCACTTCATCTGGATAAAAACCTAAATGCTCTGGTGCTTCTTCAATCGGCACTTTTTTATCGACATAAGCAACAATATTATTAATTTCACTTACTTGTTTATGAATTCTATCATTGTTTAATTCTTTATCTAATTGATTTAATCTTTGCAAAAATTTCGTCATAGTAATGTAATTCCTTAATAATGATTTTACCATTCAATGCCATTTAAATCAGTTATAATAAGTACAGCATTAAAAAGGAGCGATTTTATGGCAGAAAATTCTAAAAATAAAAGCGAAGAAGATGAAAGCCTAGGTAGATTTATCCTTGATATTATCATTATTATGGCAATTATCATAGGAATTTATTATCTGCTGTTCAGCTTTGTTTTTTCAAATGAAACTGTATCAGGTCCATCCATGCAGCCTACCTTTCAAGATAAGGATCGAATCATTGCATTACGATATTTTAATCTTAAACGCAATGATATTGTCATTTTAAAAGCGCCTGATGAAAAGAATGCATTATATATCAAACGGGTTATTGGGCTTCCTGGTGATATGGTTACTTCAAAAAATGACACGCTTTACATTAATGGTAAAAAAGTCGCTGAACCATATTTGCATAATTCTTTAGAAACCCAAGCTCATAAGCAAGGTGAATTATATACTAACAACTTTACTTTGCGTCGACGTGTACCTAAAGACTCCTACTTTGTAATGGGCGATCACCGTAATGTTTCTAAAGATTCACGTTATTTCGGTTTTGTAAAACGTAAAGCAATTGTTGGCGAAGTTAAATGGCGTTACTGGCCTCTTAACCAGTGGCAAATATTCTAATTGATTTCAGTCTTGACGATTAAGAATTTATGGTAAAATTAATTGTAAGGAGAGATAATTATGAATCAACAAGAAGAATTATCAGACGCAATTATTGATTATCAAGTTAAGCATCATGTTAATGATACTGATTTAGCATTTGCTAGTCACCTTTCAGTTGAAAAGGTTCATGCAATGAAGACTGGCGATGGTGCATTTACTGATGAGGAAGTAAATCAACTTTATGATTACATGTCTGCAAATGCTTAATTGCTGATGGCTTGCCACTGAAGCGGATAGCTTCGGTGGCCTTTTTGTTTTATTTTTTAATTTAAGATTTAGTAACAATCTTTTATTATATTTTTACATAAAAAATGTATCTGGGAAATAACTAACCCTTAGATACTGAAAAACGATCAATTCAACTCTTAATTTGAGTTTGATTGATCGTTTTTTCTCTCTATTTTTATTTTTGAACACAGAAAATTAGTCTTTTGACCATCTTCTATTCCAATATTTGCTTAAATTCATCATCACGAAGGCTATTCCAACATCTGTTTCGACCTTCTTTTTGCCTCTTAAATGAGTTCGGCGCATGCCAAAAACGTTCTTCAAATGTCCAAAAATTGGCTCCACATCATACTTTCTCATGCTGTAGATGTGTCTGCCTTCAGGACTTTGGAGAACTTTCTTTTGTTTTTTCTTTTAAATACTGCCAGTTAGGATTATAGCGATTGGCATCAGCTTCGATCTTAGTACCATCGATAAAAGCAAAAAGCAAAATTTTAAGCATCATGGCTGGATGATAAGCAGGTCGTCCAGTTTTAGCGGTATCACCCAGCAAGACATCTTCTGGAATAGAATCAACGAAGCAGCTGATCGTGTTGGCTAAATGATTATTAGATATAGTAAAGTCCAGATTAAGTGTTAAAACAGTTTGGCCTGTGGTATAATTTTGATACATTGAGATTGCCTTCTTTCAATTTTGTTTTGTGGTGATTCAATAATATCAAGGAAGGCGCTTAAAGTATAGAAAAGAACGATGAAATCCATTAGGAAATCATCGTTCTTTTTTTCATGTCCGAGAATTAGTTATTTCCCAGACACATTAAAAAATTATTTTTTTACAGCTTTATTAAACATTTTTTCGGAAATGTATCTAATTTCTTGTACATATTGACCTTTGTGTTTGATTAAAATATATTGTCCATCCGGATCATATCCTCCAACGGTTTTAAGCTTATAATTACTTTTCTTTCCGTTTTTAGGGTCTATTAACGTAACATTATGATAAGTTTGTGTACCTTTATTAACCTTAGCATAACTAATAGTTTTTGGAATGAAGGGATTAACCCTATCAGTATAGGAATTATGAATTAATAATAAGCCCATTAACAATGCTACTATAATCACCAATACAATAATAATTTTTTTAGCCTTTAACATAAGTATATTCTCCTAATTTACATTTTCTGTGATTTTAATTCCTTGATTTTTAATTTGAATGAGATAATCACACTTTTCCCATACATTTTGATCATGAGTTGCAATTAAAATAGTACTGTCCTTGTTAAAGTCATTTAACAAATGTTTCAAAATTACTTGTGAATTTTCAGGATCTAATGACCCAGTTGGTTCATCTGCAAATATTATGTTTGGTTTTTTTAAAATAATTCTTGCTAAAGCAATTCTTTGTTGTTCTCCACCACTTAAGGTATAAACTTTTTGATTAAGTGAAAGTCGATTGAGTCCAAGATTATTTAAGACTTTTTGTATAGCTTTATCTATTTGATCTTTATTTAGGTTCTGATTTGTTAATCCTATCAAAAGATTATCTCTAACTGAATCAGTATCTATCAAACCAAAATTCTGAAAAACAAATCCGAAACTATTACGACGTAAAACTGGTAAGTTTTTTGGCGTCATTTTATGATCATTTATGAATATTTCTCCAGAGTCTGCAGTTTCCAAACCACCTAAAATATTCAAGAATGTTGTCTTACCTGCTCCACTTTTGCCAATAACGGCATAACTAGTACCATTTTTTAATTCACAAGAGACATTTTTTAAAATAATTCTCTGTCCCCAACATTTGTTTATTTTTTTTACTTTAATCATAAAAACTCATCCTCAATTACCATGATTTAAAGTTACTAATAGATCTTTTTGTGCATAATGAGTTAACAACATAATGACAATAGATTCTACTATTAAGTAAGGAATCATATATACACAAAGCATCAAATCGTTCATTTGAGTTAAAGCTAATACAAGAACAACAATTAAATCAATTAAAACATTAAATAAAAGCAATTTTAAAATAATATACTTATTTGATTCTCCAAAAATTTTATTAATTGCCATTCTTTGTCGTTGATTTTGAAGAAATGCAAGACTAATAAAAAAAATAATAAATATTAATTGGCTAATAGATAATAGTATTGTCAATATCATCGTCATTAATTGACGTGAAAGCTTAATATTAAAATTTGATAATCTAGTCTTAGCATCAGTAATTCCATAAATGTAGGACGTTAATTTAAGTTCCGATATATTTCGTTCTAACTCATATAGATTTGAAAACTGAATCATTCCTCGACTGACAGCTGCAAAATAAAAGTTTGGAGATAAAAATTTATTGTCTACAACAATAATAGGATTCATAGAAATAGAATCTTTAATTTCCGATCCAATAGTATAATTAAAAATTTTTTGATTATCTTTATAAGTAATAAAATTAAACTTCGGCGTTTTTACATGGTTTTTTCTTGACATAAGACTATGTTGAAAAACAACAAACGAAGCTAATTGCTTTTTAAAAGCGCCTTTTTGATCTATACGATTATTAGGAATTAAGATGCTAATAACATTGGGATTTAAATCAGGCTCAATAATATTTCCGGTTACTGTTTTTAAACGGTTATATTTTAAGTAATTCCTATTTACAATCATCACATTACCATTTGTAGGTGAAATATCACGTGGTTTTGGATTATATTGCTGATTATTACTTGAAATAATAACACCTTCACTTTTATTTAATAAGTGCTTCGTGAGCTGCTCCACTTTTTTCTCTTCAGAAGGAATATTATCATCAATTGCTGAATACTGAACAACATAACCACTATGATGGTCAATCCACATTTTCATAATCTTTTGATCTTGAATATAGTCTGTAACTTTTTTTTGAAAAGCAAATATATTTATTGCTACTAATGCTATTAAGATTATTTTTAAAATATAGCCAACTGTTATTATTTCTTTAGTATACGTTTGCCCTTTGATTGCTGTAGGAATATTAATTAATACTAAAACAGGATAAGAAATTAAGTCTAATAAACCTAGAATTAAACCAATTAGTACTATTAATCCCCAACTATAAATAATTACTTCTAATATATTTATAGGATTTACCTTAATTAAGGCATAGCATATACAAATAATAAATAGTGATACACATGAGATAGAAAAAGACACAAATGACTGCTTTAAATCTTTAAATATAATTTGTCGAAATGACCAACCGTTTAGTTTTAGTACCGCATAATTTTTAAAATGTGAAACCTTTTCAATTACCATAATAATAAAGACTATGCTTAGCATACTTAAAATGATTGGTAAGTATTCTTCAATAATTTCACTATTTTCTAAAATAGTTAGTTTAGAAATTTTAGCGACACTATAGTTAACTTTAGCTTTATCTAATATCAGCTTTAACTTAGTAAGTTGAGTAGAACTGGCGGTAGTATAATAAGTACCTCTAAGATCTTGTAACTGTAGCGTTTTATATTTTAATGTTTGAACATACTCGTCTCTAAATATTGATAAAGAATTAGACAATTTAGAATTAAAATTATAAACAGCTTTACTAATTTTATTATTAATTCTCCTCACTTTAACTAAAGTTAATTGATAGTTTCCGTGAGTTGCTGCTTGCTGTAATTTTGAAAATACTTGTTTTTTAGATTGGTTGGGACTATCTGTTGTAATAGTAATTTCTGTGTTTGCATTAGGAATAGATTCTTGATCATATTCTTTAAATACCGATAAGATTGAGATTAAGCATATACCTGAAATGATTATGAATAGAACAGATTTACAAACTCGATACATTTTTCACCACCATATAAAACAGCGCGCACTATTAAAAGTGTGCGCCTGTTTTTACTCTACATCGAAATAACTTTTATTACCGTGCTGTGCTTTTTCAGCAGAAGCTCTTGCTTCAGTTCCTGGACTTACCCAGCCACTACTTGAATAGTATTTGCCTTCTACTGATGATTTGTGAGTTAAGCGATGATGTGAGTAATAAGACCAAACATATTTTTTACCTACACCATAATTCCAGACGCCACCATGTTCATATACTGTTGCAGCCAAAACTGGTGAAGTAGATAACATTACGGCTGCACAGGTAGCAGTTAAACTTGCAATTAATTTCTTTGATTTTTTCATAATATACTCCTTCTTTCTCTTTTCTAACCTTTTTACTTTTTATAATGGAAACCAAGGGCCCATTGAACTTCACCTCTCTTATCAAATTTTATGTGGTTATTATATAAACTTAAATCTCATGTTATTGTAAAAGTGTCATATATGACTCATTTTTTATTTTTATGCATTTTAGCAACAAAATCATTCATTCCTATTTGGTGCAAGAAATCTATTATTTTTTGTGCGTTCCTATAATCCTTATTCCATAGGCTTTCATAATATTTTCCCATTATTAATGTAAAACAATTTTGAGGGATGGTTTCTGCTCGTTTTAATTGATCTATTGCCTGTCTAATAATTTTAGTATCTTCATTACCAGAACCAAACGAATAATCTAAAAAATTGACCAAGATTGCAGGAACAAATTTTGAAAAATTATCGTCTTTACTTCTTTTGTACTTATCTAAAATTGACTGAACTATTGTATTCATTTCATTGATTTCAAACAAATTCATAGCCATTGAAAATAAGCGTAAACTATATTTATCCCAGTTATCAACATCAAAAATTAATTTCTTAATAAAGTTCTTTTGCGATGTTGATATTTGATATATATTTCCTTCTAAATTAGTTTTTAATAGTATTGCATGTGCTAATAGACTTTTAGTTTTTCTATCCTGTTTTTCTTCTTTCAAGTTGTTTATTATTCTTTGTATTGTATTTAAATCGTTTCTATAATAGCTCTTTCGCAAAATATCTATATAATAATCATATTTAGACTGTTTCATTTTCTTTTCCATCATTGAAAAAAATTCGGAAGGCTTTATGTCATGTAATTTTAAAATTGCTACCAAGTCACAAGCCTTGATTTCAAATTCTCTTCGTTCAATTTTGGAATAATATGATTTAGTTAGTACATTGCCAGCCATTTTTTCTTGACTAAGACCCAACATTTTTCTTATTTGTTTTAATCCTTCTGCAATTTCCATAATTTATCCCTTAACTATTAAAAACGTTACTTACTTTGTTCAATGAACATGATTTAAAATATTCGAGTTAAAAACTTAATAAAAAATAAAGAGTGACCAGATATCCATATCTGCTCACTCTTATTTTTATTATAAAACAAACTTAATTTTTTAATTCAACATGCTCTTAGCATATGGCAATTCAAGTGATGGATCAGCATTTAAGGTCAAATCCGCAAATTGACCATCATTATAAAGATTATATGCGGCGGCACCAATCATCGCAGCATTATCACCACACAACTTAATATCTGGCAAAATAACCTTTCATAAAATCCTCCATAGGTCTATTTTACAGAAGTTTCATAGAGATTAACAGCCCTAGCAATTTTTAATTTATAAAATAAAAAAAGTCCCATAAAGGGACTTAAATTTTACTGCGTGATCGCATTAGTGATACCACTAAATCTTGTGCCTCGATGACGGGCCTCATTATATAAAAAAGTATATTTTACCTTTAAAATTCTACCTTGAATATAGTTATCATCTGATAAATCCAAAGTATTTTGATCTAGATCTTGCTCTAAAGCTAATTGATTCTGCAATTTTTCAATTTCAGTTACATTTTATCGTAGATCTTTAGTTGTTTTGCTTAGCTTCAACGAACTTATCAATTAACCATAGGTCCATCCCACCAAAGATAATTGATCCAATTAGCATTTCTAATGGTAATAGATATGTTGACAACATTGAAATTGTATAATCTTCTAAATAATTTTTCTTCCCTACTAAATTAGATGCAACAGAATTATTAATGACTTTATCTAAATATAACGCCATGCTATCAGTAATTTTTATTGCTAAGTATGCTCCTACTATTACAAAAGTTACCATTAAAAACCATCTAATTACCCTAGAGTTTTTTATAGAAACAAACTCTGCTATTATGTTCGACATAAAATTTACTAAGCTAATGAATGTTTGGATTACTAATACTATTGCTATTAAAGTTACGAGAATAAAAAATATTTTATTGTCATAAAGCGGTGTTATCAAAACTTCTCCAAACAATTCCGTGAAATTATTTGGAGAACTCAAACTCCAGAATATTGAAACTACAATCACCTGCGGAATAAATATCAAAATGCAGTTATAAAATGTACTCAATAAATTAGCTAAAAAGAACTTTTTGTTTGAAATAGGAATTAAGCGCCATGTTTGGCTAAAATTAATCTTTTCATTTTTATAGCAAGCCAAAATCATAAAAACAATATCTAAAAATACTGTCGAATAAACGGCTACTTCCATAAAAAGCATCCATGGCTCATTTTTGGAGTATTTATTAAAAAGAAAAAAGACTGGGAGAAAGATGATGACGAACGCTGGATAATTAAAAGCCATTTGACATACTTATTTTTCTGACGAAACATTTGTCCGCATACTTTATTAAAGTTAGTCATTTATAATCATCCCCTAGTTGTTTTGCTTAGCTTCAACGAATTTATCGATTAAAATATAATTTAATGCTCCCAAAACAACATTCATAATTAATAA
Organism: Lactobacillus hamsteri DSM 5661 = JCM 6256; assembly: GCF_000615445.1. Classification (GTDB taxonomy): domain Bacteria; phylum Bacillota; class Bacilli; order Lactobacillales; family Lactobacillaceae; genus Lactobacillus; species Lactobacillus hamsteri. The sequence goes on from NZ_BALY01000010.1 coordinate 50,015, forward strand.
AGTAATTACCCCTACTCCAATATCAGATGCAAATGAATCGTCAGTTAAGAATAATGGATTATTACCAATTTCACTAATAAAGCCCATTCCCTTACTCAAAACGTAAACTACCGCAACCAAGACCACAACTCTAATAACAAAAATCACAAATTTGTTTGAAATAAATGGTAAGAAATCAATAACTGCACGAGTTGTAAAATGCAAGAATGAAATTACAACATACCATAACAATCCAAGCAACACCATAAACAAGAGAAGCAAGAATAAATCGCCAAAATTAACATCTTGCCAATGATCAACAGTAGCTTCATGATGAATAGCTTTTGCTAACTCTTCTCTAAGGTCACTGCTTGACGCATACATAACCAAGCCACCTACTAAACCAACAATAGCTTGCATAACTGCCAAATAAACTAAACTTACAAATGAGCTTAATGTATTACAAATATACATTTTTCCATTACTCATTGGTACTAAGCGCCAAGTTTGACTACGATTAATCTTTTCATTGCTTCTTGAAGTAATAATTAAATATGCAAAATCTGCAAAGAAACTATAACCTAAGAAAGTAACAACAAAAGCTAAAAACCATGCAACTGCTACATTGATTTTTGCTCCAAACATCTGTGGATTCTGCATCTCACTAGAAAACATTGTCATTATTACTGTTACAAGCGCAGCCGCAGCTTGAATAACAAAAATTAAATATGCAGGTTTACTCTTTTGCTTAAAAAACTCCTTGAATAAAGTCCAAAATGATGTCATATGTATCTCCTCCCTCTTCTGCTGTTTTATTCATCATCATCTTCGTACAAACCTTCATAGTATTCTTCGATACTCTTATGGTTTTCACGAATTTCATCAGCTGTTTTATGTTCTAAAATAGTGTCATTTTTTACAACAACTACTTCATCAAGCAAAGTAGAAATTTCATTAACAAAGTGATCAGAAATCAAAATTGTAGCCTTTTCATCTTTCCACATGATAATTGAGTTAATGATTTTTTTACGAGCCATTGCATCAATACCACCAAATGGTTCATCAAGAAGATACAAATCCGCTTTTCTAGAAAAAGTTAATGCAATAATTAATTTTTCACGCATCCCACGTGATAATTGCGAAAGCTTCATTTCAGGATCAAGCTTCATGAATTTACGTAATTCTTCAAATTCATTTTCATCAAAATCATTAAAAATATTTATATAAAAATCAACTACTTCTTGAATTTTAATTGAATCACTAAAGCCACTTAATCCATCTGTAAAGGACAATTTAGCCTTTCTGTCGGCTTCTTTAGTGGTGCCGTCTACTTCTACCTCACCTTTATAATTTTTTGCTACACCAGCAATAATTCGCATAAGCGTAGTTTTACCAGCACCGTTTTCACCTAAAAGAGCAACGATTTTGCCTTGGTCCAAATTTAAGTTAACATCATGCAGAATTGTTTTTTGATTCTTTTTATAACTCAAATCTTTAATTGCTAATACATTATCACTCATCTTCTTTACCCCTCCGTCTTAAATAATCGTCTAAAATCGAAACCAAACTATCCCCTTCGGCTCCAAGTTTCTCCATACTTTGAACAAAATTTTCTAATTCATTGTCAATCAAATCTTGTTTGGTTTGATTAATCAATTCTGTATCTTCAGTAACAAAATTACCTTCACCGCGCTTAGTATAAAGAATCCCTCGATCATTCATCTGTTGAAGAGCCCGTTGTACTGTATTAACATTAACAGTCAATTCAAGTGCCAATTTCCGAACAGAAGGAATCTTCTCCCCTGCTTTAAGCTCGCCTAAAGCAATTTTTCGATAAAGATACTGTTCAATTTGAAGATAAATTGGAATGTTATCTTTAAATTCCATTTAATCACCTTCTGATTACTGTATTATTTATCTATTACACTATTATCGTACTATATTTTGTTCTAATGAGCAAGAAAATATTGTTTTTGTTTCACAATTTTATAAATCTATTTTTTGAAAAATAAAAAAGCCAATATTTCCTAATATTACAAGGAATATCGACTTTATTTTAGAGCACAATAATATAAGTGCATAACTTTTTGTGCTTTTCCAAAAGTCCTAGAAAAGCTATTATTTCAGCATCATCCAGACTTATATTTTTAACGCAAATTATGCATTTTTATCAATTTTTGTTTCACTTATTAATTGTTTTTTGCACGTTCAGCATTCAATTCTGCCATCTTAATCATGACGTCAACCGTCTTATACATTGATTCCAAAACAGTGTATTCATAACGGCCGTGCATGTTTTCTTCACCTGCAAAAATATTAGGGCAAGGAAGACCCATGTAAGTTAATTGTGAACCATCTGTACCACCACGAACGGGATCTTCGTTAACTTCTAATCCTTCCGCCTTATAAGCATCACGAGCTAAATCCACAATATCCATGTGTTTCTTAAGTTCATCAGCCATGTTGTAGTATTGATCCCACATTTTAAGGGTGATACGTTCAGTACCGAATTCATCATTCATTTTCTTAACGATAGATCTTACTAAGTCCTTACGTTCTTCAAGACCATCACGTTCAAAGTCACGAATAATGTAATCCATATGAGCATGATCAACTGTACCATCTAACTTCATCAAGTGGAAGAACCCTTCTCTACCATCAGTATGTTCTGGACGATCATGTTCAGGAAGTTGGTTTTGGAAGTCAATAGCTACTTGAACGGCATTAATCATTTGGCCCTTAGCTACAGCTGGGTGCACATTAACCCCTTGAATATCTAAGCTAAATTGTGCTGCTGAGAAAGTTCCCCAGTCAAGCTTACCTGGTGCTTCACCATCAACAGTAAAGGCAAAATCCGCGCCAAAATCTTCAACATCAAAGTGTTCGGCACCTGTACCGATTTCTTCATCAGGTGTAAAGGCTAAGCGAATCTTACCGTGCTTAACCTCTGGATGATTCATTAAGTATTCTGCAAATGTCATTAATTCTGAAATACCACACTTGTCATCCCCACCAAGAAGCGTATCACCAGATGCAGTAATAATAGTTTGTCCCTTATAATTCTTCAAATGTGGGAAAACTTCTGGATCAAGATAAAATTCTGAATCGCCAAGCTGAATCTTGCTTTCACCATCATAATTTTCATGAATTTGTGGTTTAACATTTTCTGATTCAAAGTCCGCAGTATCACAGTGTGCTAAAAAGCCCATTACAGGAACTTCATAATCAACATTAGAAGGAATTTCTGCAATCACGCAACCTGCTTTTTGATTATAGTGAATATCGCTTAAGCCTAATTCTTCGAGGTCTTTCATTACAACATTCTTTTGGAAGTTTTCTTCTCCTTCAGTTGAAGGAAAACGATCTGAATGTTCATCAGAACGTGAATTCACTTGAACATACTTTAAAAATCTTGGTAATAAATTTGGATATTCCATGTTTTACTCCTTTATTTTTTAAAACAAATCTTGGAAAGGATTGGTTGATACTTCAGAAAGCTCAACACCAACATTCCAATTATTTTCTTCATTCCACTTCTTTAAACGGTCATAAACCTTGTATTTAAAAAGTTTTTCAGTATAGTGACCTGGATCAACCACTGTTAAACCGGAAGAAATCATATCATGACCAACATGGTAGTAAACATCACCTGTAATAAATGCATCCAAGCCTTCATCAACAGCACGATGCCAGAACTTGCCACCATCGCCACAGATAAAAGCAACGGTCTTAATCTTCTTATCATTGCTTGCGGTAATTAAACGAGCCATCTTGATGCCCATCTTCTCTTTGACATAGTACGCAAAATCATAAGCAGACATTTCTTTTGGAAGTTCACCCTTGCGGCCAATAGCAATGCCATCATCATCCGGCGCAAATGGTTGAACATTCTTCAAACCTAATTCTTCGGCTTGCCAATCTGCAGAACCATCTTGTGCTTTATCAGAATTAGTATGAATTGAATAAACAGTAATTCCATTCTTGATAAGATTGCCATACATAGCATTTTGTGGATCTGCAAAATCTAAATTGCGTGCTGGACGGAACATTACGGGGTGGTGGCTAACAATAAAGTTTACGCCCCTTTCAACGGCTTCTTCAACCACTTGTGGACGAACATCCAAAGTAGTCATCACCTTATTCACTTCTGCATCCATTGAACCGATCTGCATCCCTACCGGATCACCTTGACTAGCGATTTCTTCAGGAAAATCTTGTCTCAATCGTTCAACAATATCTCTAACTTTAGTCATCTAATTCCTCCTTAATCATTTTATTTTCAAATTCAATATGATGAATTCTCTCAATATCCTTTTTCTTAGCCTTATTCAGATTTTTCAATAGCTTTTCATGATATACAAGCTGACCGGCCCACTTCTCTTTAAAAACTTGATTCTTTTCCTTTAAAATAAATGGACCAAAGAAAAGCTGCTTTTCAGTTAAAGGCAAAACCTTATTAACCAATTTGGCTTTGATCAATTCATAAGTGTGTCCTGCTTCAGCTATAAGATGCTCTTCTACAATTTCATAGCCATGAATCATTAACCAGCTTCTAACACCGGCTTCACCAACATTGGGCTCTAAAACCAAAGTATCAAAGTGAAATCCTTTTAGCCAATCATCATTAAGAATATCACTCATGAGCTTACCACCCATTCCGGCAATTACAACAGTGTCAACATTGTCTTCTTTTTTAACAGTTACTAAGCCAGCACCAAGGCGGGTATCGATTTTTTCTTCTAAGCCTGCTTCCTTAATATCTGCCTTAGCATTTTCTAAAGGTCCTTTTCCAATATCACTAGCAATTGCGTAATTAATTTTATTATTTTTCACTAATAAAATTGGCAAATAAGCATGATCCGTACCAATATCAGCAATTCTCGCACCAGGATCAACCATTTCTGCTAAAGTATTTAAACGTAAATTCATTTTTTCCTCACTTATCCGTATTTATATAGAATTTTAGCATATTAAAAGTAAGAATTATAATTAAAAAATAAAGAATCTTTGTTACAATTAAAACTAAGAAAGCAGTGAATAATATTGAGTCGTACAGAATCCGTAACTTTAACAAATATGTGTATGATTACTAAGAATAATAAAGTCTTAGTTTTAAATCGTAATGATCCGGTTTAGCCTGGGCTTACCTTCCCTGGCGGACACGTTGAAAAGCATGAATCTTTTCATGATTCAGTCGTTAGAGAAATAAAAGAAGAAACGGGTTTAACCATCTATGATCCACATTTAACTGGTGTTAAGCAGTTTTATGATCATGATGGCAATCGCTATCTTGTCTTCTTTTACATAGCAACTAAATTTTCTGGTCAAGTTAAAGCTTCTAATGAGGGAACTCTAACTTGGATGGATAAAGAGCAATTGAAACATGAAAAGCTCGCTTATAATTTTGATCATGATTTACCAGTATTTTTTGATGAAAATATTGACGAGCATATGTTAGATGGAGAGCGAGATGAATTGTTCTAATGACTAAAAGAAAGAAAAAAGGCGGTTGCCTATTATTAATTACTATTCTTATTATCGTAGGAATCGCCTGCGTCCCATTGGTAAAACACACTTACAACTTTACTCACGAACAAGGAAAAGTTACTCGTGTTAAAAAGAAAGTACATAAAGCAAAAAAGAAGCATATTGCTACATGGGGCTATCCGTTTAAACGGCTCTATGAGAAAAAAATCGCCTTTAAATCCGGCCAAGAATATGGCGAAACTGATGTCATGAGAAGAACAAAACCAAAAAGTTATTTCCACGATGGATTCGACTTTGGCTTCTCTGAAGTTGGTCACTCTCCTGTGTTAGCTATTCATGATGGTATAGTACATAAAGTTCATTATCGTCCAGGTATGGGGCTTTATGTGTGGATTATCAGTAAAGACGGTTACGTTGAAATTTATCAAGAAGGCTTTTTAAATGATTACGATATTTATGTAAAGAAAGGCCAACATGTTAAATTAGGTCAAAAGATCGGAAAATTAACTGGATCTCATATTCACTTAGGCGTAACTAAAACTGATAAGCATTATATTGATAAACATGGTGATCCATGTGGCAATTGGTGGAAAAATAATGGCACTTGGCTTAATCCAATGAAAATTATCAATAATGATTTAAAAGAAGCAGGTCAATACCATCAATAAAACATTAAGTATCAAAAAAGCACTGAGAAAA
>NZ_BALY01000009.1 GCF_000615445.1 Lactobacillus hamsteri DSM 5661 = JCM 6256
CTTAAGGTCTGAAAGTTGCTTTGTAGATAAATATTGCTTAACAGAAGAAAAAATAATTTGAATACAAAATTTATTGTCAATCAACTCATTTAGTGAGTTACCCTTCCTTTTATCTTTATTTAACTTATTAATATACTCATTCGCTTGTATATGCGTAAACGGAATAGGATTAGTAAAATTTATTTTTCTCTTTAAACAAAAATCAAATTTTTCATTTATTTTTTTGATTAAATTCGCCCTATATATATTGAGTGTATCATTATCATTTTTTAATGAAGCTACATCAGCAATATCATCAGGTTTAGTCTGTCTTCTTTTTTCGTCCGGATTTGAATTAATTAGTACGTTTTTATCATTTTCGTTTGCTAACTCTAGATTTTTATCTTTAAATTTATATAAAGTCTCATAACCCTTTAAATCATTTTTATTACTAATTGGATAAAATGCTGTCTGTCCCCAGTAAAGATAAGGCACTGTATCTCCATTCGGCATCTTATAATTTCCAAAATAATAATTAATAAATTGATAACTTTCAATCTGATTTATTGTAGGAGACAGATGTTTACGTAATAAATAAAAATTCCCCAGTTTGCCAGAAGAAACTACATCATAACTACTTGGCCTGTAATTCGCTAACATATTAAGCAAAACGTTTAATTGCTGGTATGGTTTAAGATCTTCAATTTTTTCTGGGATAATTTGAAAGATAATTTCATTACTTTTATCTTTATTAAAATCATCTAATGCTTTTTGAAGTTCTTCAAGAGTCATAGAATTACTACGTTCAAATATTAAATGAGTTCTAGTCCCACCATCGTTTGTTTTCGAAGAATATTCACCAATTAATTTATCACGTAAAATATCATCAACAATAAAATGTTTTCTAAAAATAAATTTTACTTTTCCATCATAAATTGTTTTAATATTATACATTTCAAATTCTTTATTGAATTTATCTTCATCAAGTAAAAAATCAACTGTATTTAAAGGTATATCAGGATGGCTTTCTTTTACGTTAATTTCCATAGTTATTTTCTTCTCTCTTAAAGTTGCATATTATTAACTTTATTGAAAAAGTTAATTAAATCATTTTTATATCGATTATTAATACCAAAAAGAGTATTATTTTTTAAATCGAAAAGATATGGTACTTCAGTTACTCTTACAGCTGGCAAATTTTCCCATTGTTGAATTGAATATCTAATCTTAACATTAGGATCTGGATTTTTCTGAGCTAAATTAATCAAAATATAATTAATTCGGTTAAATCCTAAATCGACTAATTTCTTAACTTTGTAATATCTACGTCTATAATATTCGTCAGCCTTAGGCCGAGATTCCCAGAATTTTACATCGTAAATATTAAGAACATCTTTTGTTGAATTAGTATCAGCAAAATCTCCTATTTCTTTGCAATCAGCAAGTTTGCCATCTAAGAATTCAGGATTTGTATAGTCCACTAAATGAATTGCTTCACGCCTAGTTCGTTTATTTTATGTTCAAAAATATATTGAGTTGCAATTTCTCCAAATGCACCAAGCATCATCATATATATTGATGGATTAAGAAGGTATGTGGCTTTTTTGCCAAAATTAGTAAACATTGGTACTTTACTTAATAAAGTATTTTCGAATTCGGTATCGCTTGAATCTTTATTTCGATTAATCAATTCTTTACTAAGAAGATTTATTTCTTCTTGATTTAAAAAATCGATTGGCTTTATTGTTTGATAATATTTCTTCAAGCCATCAACATTATTTAATATTGTTGCCATACGATTATTCTCACTCAGATCAATTTTAATAATCTGATTTTTATTTTCTTTGAGTTCTGGTGAATTCGCATCCCAAATAATTTTTTTATATTCTTCATGATGAGCAAAATTATCTAAGTTGCTATTAGGATTATTAGTAGTCACATAATAGCAATTAACAGGTTCAGGTGCTTTAATATATGCAAAATGCAGCCATGATGCAAGACGTGAGTCACTATTCAATTGACTAGAATTTTGCAAAGTAGCTAAGTATTCTTGCATACACTGATTTTCTTTTTCATCTAAAATTGGTTGTTGCAATATAACACTACGGCAACGATCATATGCAAGCCAAAATTTCGGAGCATTTTCTCCAACTTTACTTTTAATTTGTTGTGCTTTTTGTAGTGACTCGTGGATGATAAACATATTATTTTCTTCGTCCATAGTTGTTAATTCTGGCAAATCATCAATAGTTAATGAACCAAAGCTATTAACTAAGCTTTCTTCCAATGCTGTCAAAATCGGGTATTGTTTGCCGCTATATTCCTTATTCCCATATTCTTTAAAATTCGTCTTCTTCTCAATTTCTGGATCAAAGAAAATTAATTGCTTCAAACGATTATCAGTACGATTCAATCGTCCCAAAGCTTGCGCTATAATTGCCGTACTTGAAGCTCGTGCACCTCTAGTTTTTGTATAACCAATATATTTAGCATAATCATCATATTCTTCATTTTCACCAAAAATATCATTCATCCATGAACCTCGTTGCAAAATTCTTCGAATTTCTGCTAAATATTGCTTTCTAGCTAAATTTCCAAACCAAGAAAGACGATTAAAACTAACAGCTGATTCCAAAATAGCAAGTGTACGCTCTTCAAAATTTTGAGTTGGTTTAATTTGGTTCGGTGAAGTAACAACATTGGTTACATGAGAAAGATATATTGCATCCCAATCTTTACGATCTTCTTTTGGACGTTCACCCAAATTCAGATCAACAACTTTATCCTTAATTTCACTTATATCAGGAATCTTATAATCAATATTTTGTCCATTTCCCATAGTGGCATAGGTTGAAATCACTATGCGCATTCGACCTTTTTCCAGACTATTTATTACTTTTTCTACATTTCCATTATTAAAATCTTTTGAATCCCAAAAATTAATTAGTTGGTCATCATAATCGCCTTTTTTAGCAACCAGTGGTAATGAATATTTATGCTGCCTAATATAATAACTAACAATATTGTTTAATGCCTGCATTTGACTACCATTGATCTTGGCATTTATTAAGCATAATAATGAACGATATTCAATATGTGATTGATGGTAGTTGATAAACCTAATAATAGATTGCAATAAATAAAGATGCGGTATCAAGTGTGCTATTTGTGGATCATCTGCATACTCTTCATTAATTTCCTTAAAGGACAGTCCCCAAATATAACTATTATTATCGAAATGTATATCTAAAAAATTATTAATATTATCAGCTAATTTTGCATTATATAAGCATATGTCTTTTTCATCTAAAATATCGTCAATTACATCGTGCAAAATTTCATTTTTATTTGCAGTAACATAATCCATAAATTTAAACGCTACAGGCATTATTTGTTTTTTCTGCTCAGTGAGCAATTTTCTAAACATATCTAAAAGTTTTTCGTCGGTTTGATTAATATAATGATTATTAAGATGGGCCTGTAACCAAAAGCGTGAATAATTATTAAAATCTTCTGCTAGATCGCCTGTTGCATCCAATGCAAAAATTTTCATTTTTGTCGCCATATCAGCCACAATACGGTCACTAGTATTAGGAATCTGCATCCATTTAATACTTACAAAATTATCACGATCAACTTCAACCACATAAAAATTTATTCCTTGCGTAAATAAATCTTCATCATAAGACTTATGAAGTGAAACATTTAAATTTGTTTGATAAATTTTATTAAAAATCTCATAAGCCTTAGTTTCATTGCCTTTATGAACAAATAAATTACGAACTAACCATCTAATATCACCGTCATGCTTTTTATTTTTATTAAAGGCAGTTACAGATAAATTCCATACTGAAGAAATTAATGCATTTCGCAATTTTGGAAGTAACCAAGATACGCTAATATAACGATCATTATTATTTTTCTTTTTTAGTTCTTGCCTAATTTTCTTAATTCTATTAATTTTTTCTTTTTTATCCGTAATATCTTCAAAACTGCTCCCAATATCAATCAATACGTTAAAATGTGTTTTATTATTATTTTTAGTATCAATAAGATAGCGTAAGGATCCGCTTGAATTACTCTCCTGTATAGAAAATTCTGGTGATGAAGCAAACATGGTTCTATTACGTTTTAAGCTATCATCAGGATGTAAGGCATACTGCAATTTATATTTTTTAAATATCTTAGTGATAGGAGCTATTATTTTTCTTAATTTCTTCTTAGTACTCTCTGGATCATCTGCAATTATTCCCGTTTCCAACTGTGATTTTGAAAGATCATAAATTATTGAACAGGCTAATATCAAATCATTGTCAACAATAGCATTTTGATTAATCATAGATTGAATATCAGACTGTGTTTTTGAACTTTCATCTAAGAAAAGCATCGCTCCATTTTTGTTTATTTTAGGAATAACATCATATAAATGTATCTGTGAGGACATTATCATATTATTTGGATAAACCAACTTAGAGATAGTAACCATATTTACTGGATAAATAGCCAGTCCTAAAGCTGAATAAAGCAAGCGCACAAGCTTAAAATTTTGAAAACAATATACTAATTGCTGATCAAGATAATTAATCTGAATGTGATCTCGTAAATTTTTAAGCGAATATTTACAGATTGACTCTTGATCCAATTTTTTAGAAAACGCCATGTATGGTCCATCATAATTGCCATTAGTCAATTGATTTACCATCATTGCCTTAGTAAAAATCAAACGAAGTATTTTATTCAACTCTGATCTATTGCTATTTTTACTTCGTTGAATTTGTTGAATCATTTGACCATAAATATTTTGACCAGATTCTTCATTCTTGGAAGTTAAGCTACTATAATAGCGAATATTTTCACTATATTTATTCAGAACATCAAGCAATTTATCATAAATTTTCTTAGCTATTATTTTTTGATTGTACAGTTTTCGAAATTCGGAAATAATCTCTTTTTTAGTTTGAGGGACTTGCCACGAATCACTAAAGTTTTTTTCATCTTCTATAACGGAATAAATACGATGAATATATTTTTTCTTATTTCTTTTTTCTAATGCTGATATTCGTGGGAAATCATAACTATTATTACCAGGAAGATTGTTCTTTTTAGATGTAGTAAAAACCACAGTACATGGTTTCATATTATCTTTTTCAATCATATCTGCAACTTTTTCATCACAAATTTCTTTAGAAGCCATGGACTTACCAGCACCTGTTAATGGCGATAATTGAATTAAGCCGTAATGTTGACCATCTTTATTTATATCAAGTTTATCCAGTTTTTCATTTAAATTGAGCATTTCTTTTTTAATTTCATTTTTAAATGAATCTGGGGAAAATATTTTGTTATTCATTTTTCCACGATCCTTTTCTAAATGTGGTATTTATTCCTGCACCGAATATTTGTTCTCGAGAACTTACATTCGAGTATACACTTATTTTTCACAATACACAAACATATTTTCGGGATTTGATTATTTCTATTAAAATATTTTTTAAAATTAAAAAAGCTACTCAAAACTTGAGTAGCTTTTATTCTTACAAACTCTTCTTTTCACCCGTCAGTTGCTTAATCTTGGTAATATCTTCGGCCACTTCTAAGCAACCTAAATATTTACCTTCTTCATCCCTAACAGCATAATACCTTAAATACAACGTTTTTCCCATCTTTTTTGGAGTGAACCAATATTCAATTTCATCACGCTTGCCTGTATGAAAATCATTAAAAATTTTCTCAATCAACGGCCTACTAGTTGCCGTATGACATGAAAAAACGGAATTTCCAATTGCATTTTTAGAATGCGGATAAATATTAGCGCCACCACCGAAGTAAGCAACCTTATCATTTTCATCAATAAAAGTTAACGCAAACGGCAATAAATCTAAAATTGCGGAAAGTTGCTCTAAGTTAAGCGCACCTTCCTTAAAATTAATAAAGAAAGAACGCAAATTATTAACCGAAATTGGTCTTTCTGCTCTTTTTGGCAAATCAGGTTTCCAATTCATTGGTGGATTAATCAAAGTATAGCCAATTTGCGTTTCTTCTTGCTTAACGTTATACCAATCTTCTGGAGTAGCAACTTCATCAATCATCGGAATCATGATTTTTTCCTCTTTAAAAATCATTTCCAATACTTCATGGCTTGCTTTTTCAATTGTATCTTTAATTTTGTCTTTATTTGCCGGGATTTCATCTACTGCATTTTGAGCATTCCTAATATAACCACGAATTTCATCGTCAACGCCCCACATTACTTGCGGTGGTGCAGTAATATCATATTTATTCATTAATGGAAAAAGCGAAACTTCTTTTCGAGCATAATGCTTATCAAGCGTTGCTAAATCAGCTAATGCATGCTTAATTTTATCCAAAGTAGAATCATAATTTGTTTCTTCCCACTTTTTTAAATTAGGAAGTAAATAATCTTCGATTAATGACTTAATAACGACATTTTCTTGTTTAATCGTATATACGGGATGCCCTGGAATTAAAAAATCTGGATTTTCATCATTTTCCTTAATACTGCCTTTAAAGACATCGGCATGAACATTGCACAAATATTGAATTTGTCGTGGATCAAGTCCTTGAGCAATCAATTCACGCTCAGCTGCCGTAATTTCTGCAACATCTACCTGATCAAATTCTTTTTCAAACATTTTTTTAGCAGTTGAAAAATCGCCACCATCCTGAATAAAATGCAAAATTTTAAGAATTGCATCTTGGCGTTCTTTACTCAAATTTTTCATTATTCAATCACCTTATAGCCTTTATCTTCAAAAGCCTGTTTAATTTTGTTCAAATCAAGCTTCATGGCTTGTGCGCCTAATGGAACCGTCATTACTCTACCTACAGTTTTAAGCAAACCAGGAATTTTAATTCTCGTAAAACCACACTCATACATAATTTGAACAAAATCGGGATATTCCTCAGCTAATTTTTTAATTGGTACAGAAAAGTCAATAACTTTTTCTTCATTACTACTTTCACCAACTTCTTCCGTAGATTTTTCGCCTTCAAGCATCCCTAACTGTTTCTTAGCAGCTTTCGTCATTCGCTCAGGCGACCACACTGGATACCAAACAAGTTTTACTTCGCAAGAATTAATACCATTAACTGATAAAACTGCTTTTTGAATATGATCTTGTAAATATGTAGAAAGCGGACAGCCACTGATTGTTAAAGTCATCTTAACTATTGCTTGATCACCTTCAATATCAATACCATAAATTAAACCGAGGTTTACAACATCAACCTGCAATTCTGGATCGATCACGCCCTGTAATGCTGTCATGATTTGATCTACTAATTTTAAATTTGCTTCTTTCATTATTTTTCTCCAATAAAAAAGGTAATTGTACTTATATTTTACAATTACCTTTTCCTTCATCGAACTAATTTGTCCCAAATAACAATCTTACCAGCTTCAAGCGACTTCGGAACATCAATAATACGCTGATTGCTTGAGCCTCTAAATTGCAAAGTCAAATCTTTTTTAGCTTCCAAAAATCGTCCATCAACTAAAATATCGATTTTAGACAACATTTCTTTTTTATCAGGAGTCTCTTTTTGAAGCTCATCCCAAGTATAGCCAGACCAAGACCAAATATCCTTGCTATGGCCAAATTCTTTCCTAATTCGATTGATTAACTTTAAGCAAACCCAGGTATTAAGAAACGGCTCGCCACCTAACAAAGTCAGACCCTGAACATAAGATTGCGACAAATCAGTAATAATTTTATCTTCTAGTTCTTGAGTATACGGTTGACCGTAATTAAAATTTTGAGCTGCTAAATTATAACATCCAGGACAGTCAAACAAGCATCCCGAAACATAAAGACTGCAACGCACCCCTTCACCATCAACAAAATTAAAAGGTTTATAATCTGCGATTTTATGCAAACTCAAATCTTCCGCTTTCCATTCTTGAGGTTTAGGATTTTTAGGCAATCTTTTTTGTCTCAATAATTTTTTAGCATGCTCAACTTGTGGTTTATATTGATTGGCATCAACAAACATCGTATCACCATCAATATTAACTTTGACCATGCTGTTGCGAATATCCGGTCCCTCTTGTTTATTTCTATCTTTCTCCGGCATTTTTCTCAGTTTCCTCTTCTGCTTCTTCGCGCACCAACCCAACAGACATATGCTTTCTACGATGAGAAATTTCTTCATGGCGACCATGAACCATCGGTCTCTTAAGTGGATTGCCAAGATAACCACAAGTTCTCTTTACACAGTCACAAGTTCTTGGATCATGGTTTCCGCAAACCGGACATTGAAAACCTTTAGCAGTTGCTTCAAATTCACCAGCAAAACCGCACTTGTAACATTTATCAATCGGAGTATTAGTACCAAGATAGCCAACCTTGTCATAAGCCCAGTCCCAAACAGCTTCAAGCGCAGCTGGATTTTGCTTCAAATTAGGATATTCGCAGTAATGAATAAAACCACCTGCAGCATATTTAGGATAGTCCATTTCAAAAGTTAATTTTTCAAACGGGTTAGGATGTTTCCGTACATCATAGTGGAATGAATTAGTGTAATATTCTTTATCCGTAATATCCTTAACTTTGCCAAACTTTTCCATATCAAGACGGCAGAAACGATCGGTTAAACTTTCGCTTGGAGTTGAATATAAACTGTAATGATAATGATTTGGATCTTCTTTTTCCCATTTGGCACATAAATCATGCATCTTTTTAACGATTTCGACAGTAAAGTCATGTGCTTCCTTATTATGTTCCCAATCGGGACCAAAGAATACCGTACCTACTTCGTATAATCCGATATAGCCAAGAGAAATGGTGGCACGACCATTCTTGAACAAATCATTTACATTACCGTCTTCACTCAAGCGTTTTCCAAAAGCTCCAAACTGATAAAGAATTGGCGCATTAACCGGCTTAGCTTCAGTTACGCGACGAGCCTTAAATTCTAATGCTTCATGGCAGGTTTGCATTCTAATACTAAAGATCTTCCAGAAAAGTTCCATATCGCCATGACTCTCCATAGCAATTCTTGGCAAGTTAACAGTTACTACACCAAGGTTCATTCGACCTGAGTTAACTTCCTTGCCATTCTCATCTTTCCAACCTTGCAAAAATGAACGACAACCCATTGGGCATTTGAATGAACCAGTAATCTTTTTAATCATGTCATAGCTTAAGACATCTGGATACATTCTCTTGGTTGAGCATTCCACGGCTAATTGCTTAACATCATAATTAGGGTCGCCGGGATGCAAGTTAATTCCCTTTTTTAAAGTAAACAAAAGCTTAGGAAAAATTGCGGTTCTGTGTTCTTTGCCTAAACCAGTAATTCTAATCTGCAAAATATCTTTTTGAATTTCCTTTTCAATCCATGAAGTTCCTAATCCAAAGCCTAAACTTGTAAATGGTGTTTGCCCTTGACTAGAAAACATAGTATTAATTTCGTATTCAAGACTTTGCATCGCATCGTAAATATCTTTCTTTGTTCGCTTTTTTGCAAATGCCTCGGCTTTTTCTTCATCATCGATTAATTCGCAAGCATCTTTTAAATGCTTCTCGTAGTTCTTTTGAGCAAAAGGCGCAAGAACTTGATCAGCACGATCAAATGAGCATCCACCATATTGACTTGAAGCAACATTAGTAATAATTTGGGCAACTTGACTTATAGCAACACCGATTGAATTTGGACTTTCCATGTAGGCATTACCAATCTTGAAGCCATTGGTAAGCATTTCTTTAAAATCAATCAAACAGCAATTGGACATTGGAGAAAGTGGCACGTAGTCAAGATCATGCCAGTGAATGTCACCACGAAGATGCGCCTTCGCAATATGTTCTGGCATTAAAGTGAGTCCAACAGTTTTACCAACTGTCCCCGCAGTTAAATCACGCTGCGTACAAAAAACATCGCTATCCTTATTGGCATTTTCGTTAACAATTGTTGGATCCTTATGAACTAATCGTTCCAGACGATTTTTAGTATCCGTTTGTTTAGCCCATTCTTTTTCGTCATTTTGACGATATTCAACAAACTTTTTAGCTTCCTCTAGATAGCCTAATTCATTAAGAGAATCATGAAAGGCAGTTGCCACATCTTGTGCTTGAACTACATCTTGATCAGCGAGTTTGTCCATGATCGTAGATAAAACCGCAATTTGCACATCATCTAGCTCAAGCGCATGAAGAACCATCTTCAATTTGAAGATTTCAAATGGATATTTTGCCCCATCTCTTTTAATTAAAAATGTCGGGGTAGCTAAGCTTTTTTCTAATTCTTGGTTTACTTCTTGTTTTAACATGATTCTTCAACTCCTATATATCATGCTTAAATAATATCATAAACACAACATATTGTATTCTATATAAAAATAGACACTCTATACCTTGTGCCCAGCAAAACACTTCTATGACTAGCTTTCATCGATGTTAAAAATATTTTTTAAAATTTTAGAACAAAAAAGACAGATGAATTATCTTCATCTGTCAGTTAATATTTGATTTAGTTAGTCTGATCTTTTAATACTTTTCCAACATTAATAGTAGGTAAATTATAATTAGGAAATTCGTTAGAAGTCATTGATAGCGTAGAAATAATCGCTCTTATATATGGATACAATATTGCGACTGCATTATTTCGTACTAGAGTATCTAATCCTACCTTCGTTTGATCTTCTTCATACTTATAAGTAAAAATACCAGTTAATGAACACTCTGCTTGAAACGGAACAGAAGTATTTTCAGTTGAACCCACTACTACATTTAAAGAAACGTTTATTTTATCTTCCTTTACATCAAAACTTGTATTTAAATTTGGCGTCATGTTTATAGATTTAGTCTTTAGATCAAATTTTTCATTTCTGGTATATATCATTTTATCAACTCTATATCCATCAAATTCTAAAACTGCCATATTATGCTGCATCTCCTAATTCATTAAACTCAGTAAAAACATTATTAGATAATTGATTATCGGAATCCTTATAATAGAAATTAACATTATAAGACGAATTCTTACTTACTTCATTACTTAAATTTTCTTTTTCAAATTTTAATTCTTCTAAAAATGAAGAGGGATTATTTTTAACATTTTTGAATAAAATATCTTGGTATTTGGCTTGAACTCTATGATTATTTTCAATTTGTGTTAACGTTGATGGACTAATTCCTAATGCATCAGCAAATTTTCTAACCGAAAAGCCTAAACTTTCACGTAAATTTCTTAATTCTTTTGGAGACATATATCCTTTTCTTTCACGATATGCATCGAAACTTCGATACACATTTTCCATTGGATTCTCAAAGTCTCCCCATAACTCGCCTTCACTATCACGCCAATAATGATTTACTACTAATAAATCAGTTTCATCTTTAACACATACTTTTTCGGGAATCCATACTTCAGTATACGTATCATAAGCATTTAATTCTGGATTAAAAAAGTTTTTATTCATTTTAAAATCCTTTCTATCATTTGTATGGCAACTCAACCTGGCGTTCTGCTTGGTGAATTGAAATCCACATTACTGTTCTTTCGGGTTTATCTTGAAACTTAAGATAACACTGTTGTCCAGAAATAACTAAACCAAATACCCAAATATTACCCGGTATTGGTGGAACATGATTATCAGGTTCAGGCCCTTTAGAATAATCACGCCAACTTAAAGTATCATAGATAATACCAAATACAGTTTCACCATCCATACCTAAAGCTGAAAGTGTTTGTAAATTTTTTCGGCGTGGAGATAAAACCCATAATTCTCTACGTAACCTAATACTACGTAGAATTTCCTCAATTTCTTCACGTGTAGCCATAACAATAAACCTTAACTATGTATCTCAGGAGATACAAACGTATTTATACATATTTTACACCAATTTAAGTCACGAAAAAAGACAGATGAATTATCTTCATCTGTCCTTTCGTGTTGTGAAAATATGGTATATGTAATATAGTAATAAGTTAGGATATTCTCTATTTATTCTTTCGCTTATCACCTCCCAAAATTAGCAATCCTGCTGTAGCGAGAAGTGCTAAGCCTACGAGGCCAGCTATATTCTTCTTTTCACCAGTTTGTGGTAAAGTCTTTACATCATTCTTAACGCGTTCAATCTTAGTTGAAACACCGTCTGTCTTGACTTCATTAATCTTCTTCGAAGTATGGCGGTCAATTGAGATGCCTTTATCAACTTCGCCACCTCTGTTATTCTTTTCAGTCTTAGTAGTCTTGCCGACCTTCTTCTTATCAATCTTAATCTCAATATCACCTTCATCTTCACCATTGTCAGGTTCATAACCATCTGGAACGTTAGGAACATTTTGTGTTGGTTTCTTAGGATCAGTTGGATTATCTGGAATTGGATCCGAAGTTGGAGTTGAGCCTTGATCTTCTGGGTCTGCAGGTGGCACAGAATCTGGGGTATAGATTACAGTTTCAACGATATCATCATGATCATGACCAATATTCTTATTTGAAACCTGTAAACGATCTGGAGTATATCCAGAAATATGTGGTGAAAACTTAGTAATAAAGTCTTTTGGACCTTCCCAGGTATCTGAGATCACTTCGCCAGTCACCTTGTCAATCACCTTAGTCTCTTTAAAGTGAAGTACATCATGTACAGATTCTGATGCGGGGCTACCATCACTATAAATATATTTAATAGTCCGTTTTACATCATGTTGTAATGAATCCTTATCTGTACCGTCTGGATATTTAGGTTGCTCATCCTTTGGACGTGGATCATTAGGATTGATTGGTTCTCTCGGATGTCCAGGATTTTCAGGAGTAATAGTGACCATATCATGGAAGTAGTAGACGTTCACATCGGCGGCGTCCTTGCTTGGATCGCCGCTTGCTGATCCAACTGTCTTCCCACTTTGATCATCTTGGTGTTGAACAAGTGATGGAGCTGCCTTGTAGCCTAATTTAGTTAAATCAGGAGAATCAACTGCATCATAAGCACCTGAAATTACTGCCCATGAATTATCGTCGGTAAGTTTAGGATCAATCTTGCCATCTTGGCCTAAGTAGCCTAAGAATTTGCCATCAACCTTATCGTAAACAGCTGTACGGCCCCAGGTAATCGTTTGCTTCTTAGCGTCAACACCTGAAATTGCTGTGCCAGTTTCATCATCCAAGTAATGAATTGTCCGGCTATGGCTTACTTGCGTTGCCTTTTGATCTTCCTTCTTAACATTGCCTGGATATTCTGGCTTATCTGGCGTTACTGGAACTACACCATGCTTTAAGTAAACATACTGATCACCTAAAGTATCATCAGCCGTTCCCATATCACTAGTGATTTTTTGCTTACCTAGTTTATCACCACTTGGATTAGAAACTAAAACATAACCTTCATCAGCATAGTTCCAAAGTAGTCTATTAGTTGCATCTTTAGTATCACCAATATAACTATTAATATTTTTAACTTCATGCTCAATTAAATCTTTACCACGAGTAGTAAAGTCAGAAGACTTATCAATACCATTTACATCAATATAGTGAATATTATATGCTCGATTGGCCTTAATATAAATTACCTTATTAGGATCATGAGCATCTAAATATTGTTTTAAATTTTTATCCTTAGCACTAGCTAGATATTTATAAGTACCATCTTTATTTTGTTCATAGAATGCGTACCCTTCATTAATATGAGGGAGCACAACATCTTGCTTCTCCCAAGTGCCATAAGTGCCAGTTTCCTTATTAATATTATTAGTAAAGGAATATGGATCTTTTTGAGCGTAACCCAAGTCATGATCCTGACCATCAACATTAACTGTCTGATCAACTAAGCCAGATAAGTTTTTACCCTTTGCACCATCTTCAACAACATAAGTTACTGAACCTGGAACTTGCAGATTGTTGTCATAGTAAGTTGCTGAAGTAGACTCACCCTTTTTAACTGGCTTTGCAGGTGCTTGACTATAGTGAGGAATGTTAGTAGTAATTCCAGTCCATGTACTACCATAGGTCCATTGCGGTTGACCAGCCATTGAACCACTTTTTACAGTTTTATAGTTAAAATCTTGATTTTTATTAATTATGAAGAAACGAAGCTTAATCTGGTTTCCCTTAACATGATAAAGACCGGCACCAAATGTTCTTAATCCATCAGGATCATCTGATTCAGAATTATCCCATTCTTTAAATAGATCATCAGTTAGATTTTTGTTTAGCTTAGGATCGTTTAGCACCTCAGAACTGTAATTAAATGTTATTTTAACACCATCGTTAACACTATCAGCATATTCCCCATCTGCGTCAGCATTAAAATCACCTTTAAGATGCGGCTTAACAGAGGATCCCATCAATCGTGCTGGTTGAATATTTTTCGAATCGAGAGAATGAACAGCTTCAATGTAATTACCATGGTTATTGAGAGAGAATGGTGTAAACCAAGCATCATCTTTATTAGAATCAAAGTTAATTTGGTTTCCCTGACTATCATAGAATGTGTATGTTACATCCACAGACACCCCAGAAAATTGAAAACCACGAGTTATATCATCGTAAACAACAACTGCATGCTTACCATAATGTTCAGGACTAACACCCTTGTTAGGATTAAGTTGTGCTGTCCCCTTTCGTTCGAGGTTTGAAAGTGACATTACAACTTTCGTGATTGGTGTTCCTTGATAAGAGGAACCATGCAAATTATCAAAGGTTACATCAGCAAAATGATCAGCTATTTCACTGGTATTCTTACCGGTTTCTGCTGACTTAAAAACAATCGAATGGTAGGCCCCTTGAGGAGCAAAAGTACTTACACCTTGATCCTTATAATCATTATCATTGCCAGTTTCATATGTCAAAGTAGCTTGATATTTAGAATCAATATCAACAGTAACCGTAGCATTATCATCAGATGAAATTGATAATGCTTGATTTAGATCGTTACCTGTTTTAATGACATCGCCAACTGGAACCTCATCACCTTCACCAGGCTTTATCTCAACTATTCCAGTTTCTTTATTAATATTCTTTGGATCTTTTGGATCTACAACAGCAACTGTTAGAGGTTTTGATTTATGGCGATCATCAAGAATCGGACCATTTTTTCCAAATTGAACACTCTGTGCATCATGAAGAGTTTTACGATATTTAATTAAAGCATCATTATAAGCTTTTACAGCATTTTCATAAGCTTTATCAGACTGTGTTTGTGCTTTTTGTTGGTCATCAATGGCTTTAATTAAATTACCAGCTTGTTTCTGATAATCTTCTGCCGCCTTTTGCTCCGCATTATTAGCATCCGTACCAGTAATTTCATGTGACTTCGTTTTAGTTACAGTAACATTACTATTTTGCGCTGCTTCTTTTTGTTGGTCATTTCGCTTTGCAAGTGCACTGTTTAAATCAGTAATAGATTGATTAGTTGTATCTTCATTAGAATTCAAGGATTGTTGCGATCCTTCAGAACCTCCCGACGTTCCAGCTTCAACTTTCGATTCAGCTAATGCTGGTTTACTTAATGAAGTATCTGCTGAACCATTCTTAACTTCAACCGTCTGCGAAGTCTCTGAACCGCTTGGTATTAGTGGGTTAGAGGGCTCTCGTACCCCCCCGAAATTTCAGTTGATGCATTTTCATTTTCGGCATCATTTGTATCCGCCAATACGTGATTCGATGAAACAGTTCCTAAATATAACGTAGTACTCAATAAAACTGACGCAACACCAACACCCAATTTACGAATTCCATAGTGTGGCTTGCGTTCCATATTAGATTGCATTTTATTTAAAAAATTATTTCTTCCTACCATTTTTAAATCCTTATACTTAAATCTAAATCGTTCTTTCTCTTACAACTAATATATCAATTTCTTAGTCTCAAATATTATATACCAGAAAATTATGATGTAAATAGTTTCTGCATATTTGCACCAAAAAAATTCCAAAAGCTTAACACTTTTGGAATTTCTTTACTATTTACGTTGTTTTCTGTTACCAGCTAAACCGAATAAACCAGCAATTGAGGCAAACACCAACCCAATTAAGCCTAATTTATTTTGCTTTTCGCTAGTTTGTGGCAATTCTGCTTGTTCCTTATCTGTAAAATGTACAGGATGAACTTTGTCTAAAACAACGTGCTTATTTACTGTTTCTGTTTTACCAATTACATCCCCGCCACGAACAGAACGTTTAGCATCAGCAGCCACCTTTTTAATTTGCTTAGCAACAGTTTTGTTATCTTCATAAACGGGCTTGCTATCTTTATGTTTTTCAACATAAGTATCTTTTTCTTCGCTATTCTTTACCCAAGTAGGTACATCTGTACCTGGTTCGTTCTCAGAAGACGGATCGCCCGTTGGTGAGCCACCATTATCATCGATATCACCATCGTCACCGTTATTGCCATTTTGCGGTCCATCAGAGTCGGGGGTATTTTCAGTATAAACTACTGTATACTCTTGAGCCTTTTCTTCTGGTTCCATTGGCGTTGCAGGAAGAATTTCCTTTTTACCGGCAGTATATCCTGGAACATCAGCACTCTTGATTGATATAAACGACTTATCCGCAATCCAAGGATTTAATTCAATCACTTCGCCAGTTACAGCATCAGTCTTGCCAGTACGCTTAAAGTGAATCGTTTGAACTTTATCGTCAGCAACTTTAATACCATTTTCATCTACATAATGAATAATAGCTGTAGCCTTACCAGTTAAAACAATGTCGCTGCCATCTTTATTCTTATCACCTGGCTTAGTAGGCCGTATACCGTGCTTTAAGTGGACGAGATATACTTGATCGCTATTGCTATCTTGATCAAGTATAATTGGCGTGCCATTAGTAGCATCAGATACCAATTCATAGCCTTTACCTATTAACTGATCAATCGTATTCACAGTAGAATAATCAATTTGCTCTCCAGACTTGCCGTTCAACATGCCAGAAGTTGAAATCACCTTATTTTCAGTATCATCAACATATTGCACCATGGCACTTTGCTTGGTATGTCTCAAGTGAACTACAAAGAATTGTTCATACTTTGGATTGCCAAACTTGCTTGTAAAGCTCATGGCTTTATCCTTATCGGCCGTCACAAATTGGTCTTGAATATCTAACGCATTATTTCTCGAAGCAGTTTCATCAGCTAAGTTAACAAATTCAAAACCTCTGCTTAATAAGTATTCATTAAATGAATTTTGAGCATTACTAAAATCGATATTGCTATCAGTTACGCCGTGCATATCTTGTTTTTCAAGATCTGTCCCTAAATCATCATCACGGAAAATTACATGTGCCGTTTGAGGATCTGCCTTATAAGTTACAGTGACATGAATATCCTTATCACCAAAGTTAACGGTTTGACCTGCTACATTTGTTTGATCTGGAGTATAGCCCTCGATTTTAGGAGTTGATACATCAGCAAAGTTTTGTGATGTTGCATTAGTCCATTTAGTCTTACCTGTTACCAAATCTTCGATACCAGATTCAGTAAAGTGAACAGTTTGTGCATTATTAGACTGAGCCTGCTTACCATTCTCATAAACATAATGAATAGTCTTTTTGACGTCATCTGTACGATTAACTTGCTTAATGGCATGAATAAAGTGGACTCTAAATAACTGATCACTATTGTCATCATTATCAAACTTCATTGACCTAATTTTAGTTTCATCACTATTTGGAACTAAAACATAGCCCTCATTCATTAATGCTTCAATGGTCTGATTAGTATTATAATTTATCGTTCCGTCTGTTACTCCACTTAAGATAGGAGATTGAGCAATTACTTTATGGTCAGTATCATCGATATATTCGACCATTGCTTCTTGGGCATCTGGCGTATAAGTAACGGTCTTAACAATATCAGTTGTTGTGCCATCAACATCAATTTCTGCAATTTCGGTTACTGGTTGACCATCAACAGTCGCAGTATATCCCTTTTTAACTGGAATACTTACAGCAGGAAAGCTTTGCTCATCATAACTAACTGCTTTAGTTACTTTATCCCTTGTTCCATTAAGAGTTACAGAATTTTCATAAGTTAATCCAGGTAGCTTAGTACCATCTGAAAGCTGATATTGAATTGTTTCTGTGACTGTTTTCACAACCGATTCAGTTCCATGCTTCAAATAAATTACATAGTCCTGATTATACTTACCACCTTGACCAACAAAAATTCTTGGTCTTTCAGTAGTTGAAGCTACAACCCAGTTATCTTGTTCATAGTTCCAACCATTTGTATTCAAAAATGGCATCCCTGGTTGATCAGTATAAACAATCGACTTTTCATGGCCTTCAATTACTTTAGCCTGTTCCTTATATAGATCATCATTTACACCTGTGACGTCTTTATAAATTACGTTAATGTGTGATTGTACATAAGGTAAGACAAAAGTATAGCTAGTACCATCTTCAATAGTTTCAGGAACATTTACCAAAATGGTCTTTGCTAATTTATTAACTGTAATACCATTATCAGCAATTTTTTGATGATTCTTTTCCGCATTAGTTGCAAAATATGAGTTATTTCCATCAAAGTAAGAAGTTTGACCATTTATTTCTTTCTTACTTGGAATATTGAAAATACTATTTTCTCCAAGGTTGCCTTCATACTTGGGCCTAAGGTCTTTTTCAAATTCTCCAACTTTATGTGTTACGAAAATTAATGCTGATTCATTTGGCAACAATTTATTGCCATTTTTATCTACATATTTAATCGTCCGATTGATTGATTTATCTTTTGCCTTTAAATAAACGGTAAGATTAGTTTTATTTGGAGAACGAGAGCTAACGTAAGTCCAACCATTTGTATCATAATCCCATTTACCGTTTTCGTTTTTGGGATTTGTATCGACATTTAAATTATTCATTACCGAAGCAGTAATAACCACACCTTGTGAATCGTAATCCTTTTTATCTAATCCAGTAACATCCTTATAGGTAATAACTGAAGCAGTAGGGACAAGATGATAGATAAAATCAGTATCTTTAGTAAATGAATATTTTAATTTAGTAAGATCTGCCGGTTGATAGTGGTGCCCTTCATATTCAATATAAGATAATTTAAAATGCTTATCTTTAAAGAATTTTGGTAAGGTTTTATATTGATCAGGAACAGTAATTATTTCATCATACGTTTCTTCAACATTATTCTTCTGATACTTAGGATAATACCAACGATCCGAATCAGTTACATATTTAAAATTAGCGTGATATTTCTTAGCTGTATAATTTATATATATATATTCATTACGTTTATCAGGACCGACCTTTTGACTCCAATCTACTGTGACTGAGTTATCGTCAGAATTAAGATTTTCATCAACGGTCTTAACATTATTTGGATCAAAAATATAACCAGGAATAGCTGTATTAACTACCTCTGTAATATTCTTTTCTTCTTCAGTTGGAGTATATGGTTCATCAGTTAAGATTAATTGTTTCCAAAAATCTAAAGTGCCTGGAACGACTTCCCAAGGAGTAAATTCGATTGGCGTATCAATTAAAAGCTTATCCCATTCAACTTCACGATAGTAACGCACTACTTGAGTTTTTAATAATTTTTCTTCACCATTTGGCAAACGAGCAATAACTTTACGAGTAACATTTTTCTCAACTTGAGACAAATTCCAGATTACGGGTACAGTCATATCTTCAACTTTATCACCATTTTTAGTGGTTAAAGTCAAAGTGCCAATTTCTTTATTATCAGAAATAGTTAGTTTATTAGTAATAGGAGAAATAAGACCTTTAATTTGATCATCTGACCAACTTAAAATTCCCCGATCATCGTTTGTACTATTATAATCTGCTATTTGTTCTTTTAACCGTTGAAGAATCTGTGCCTTAATTTCATCTTCAAGATGATTCATATCATTTATTTTAAAAAATGATGGCATCACAAAAGCAAACAAAATATCGTTTTGCTTGTCCATTACATTAATATCATTACTGATATTAGCAACTTTTATATTTAATAACACATCATTATTAGTAATTACAAATTGGTGACTATTACCCCCAGCAAAATCATGGTCAGTAATAATTTTAGCGGCATTAGCGGGAAGTTTAATATCATTAGCAATAACTATTTTATCGTGGTGAACAGTCTGTGGTACCCATAAACCATTGGCAGGATTTTTCACTTCTTTAAAAGGTTCGCCTTGAAACATATTGCTAAAATTCGTAGCATTGCGTAAATCCCAACCTGAAATATTAATTCTATCTAATGCACTATTACCAAACATCCATTGAAAACTTTTCGAATTAGCGACATTCCAGTCTGAAACATCACCAATATCATGAAGGTTCCAAGTATCTCTAAACATATTGTCAAACGATTTACTTTTACCAACATTCCAATGAGCCAAATCACCTAATTTTTCAATATGGCGTGCTTGGTTAAACATACCTGTAAAATCTGTACCATTAGAAACATTCCAGTTAGATAAATCACCAATCGTAATTAAAGATGAAGCATTCTTGAACATCCGAACAAAATTCGTACCATTAGAAACGTCCCAATTAGACAAATCACCAATTGTTTTTAAGTTATCACAGTAATAAAACATTTGACTAAAATTAGTGATATTATGCGTATCTAAATTAGTTACGTCTAAAACTTCAAGCTTCGGATCCGTTCCTGATACTCCAAAACGTGTATCACTAAGTTTTCCGCCAAAGGCATTGGACCAATCGTGATCTGAAGCTACTACCTTACCATTATTATTCTTAGAAATAACAACACTTTGTGGCTGCTTCTTAACAATAATGTTATACATAACTGCTGAAGTAATCTTTACTTTATGTCCTTCGTGAAGCTTACCCGCTTGAATGAAATCTTGATCATTTGGAATAACAATGTGAAGTTTATCTTTACCAATGTAATCAGTTAAATTAATATCTTGATTATTATCCGTATTATATTGCCAGTCGTTAACATTAGCTGGTACATTTTGAAGAGTTGAATCTGATTCTGGATTCTTGGCCTTAGTACTTGAATCATCTGGCTTTACATTAGATTTATCTTTATTAACCTCAGTTGTAGATTGTTCTTTTACTTGTACTGATTGACTTTTCTTTTCGGAGTTTAAATTAACTGTAGTCTTTGAAGTTTCTTTTGCTATTTTTTCATCATTAACTTCATTTAAAGAAGCTTTAACATGTGTAGTATCTGTATCTAAAGAAGCAGTATCTATATCAACTGTATTTTGAGCCTGTTTTTCTGCTGCATTTCCTTCTACTTTATCTGTATTAGAAGTAACTGTAGATTGTTCAGGATGTTGTTCGCGTTTTTCTACGGTAGAAGCAGCTTGATCATCTGCTTTTACTACATTAGAAGTAAATCCAAAAAATGATAAACCTACAATTACTGAAGTCACACCGACACTTAATTTTCTAATTGAATAATGAGGTTTATTTTCAAAATTTGCTCTTAACTTTTTCATTAATATATACTCTGTTCCTTATTACTCTACATTCTATATCTAATAATTTTTTGTAATTATACCCTGAAATTTTCAAAATACTGAAAAAATCAAAATAAATAACATCTAGTATATCTGTTTGAGTAAATTTTCATAATAATAGTAATTACCTCATGCCTAGTATATTAGTTTTAAAGTGCTTCTCATATACCACGTCTTTTAATAAATAGCAAAAAATAACAGAATTATTTTCACAAAAGACTTGACAGATTTTCAATATAAACAAAAAATGAGCCCTATTATGGACTCATTTAAAAGCAACTGTATATATAGTATTAGCAGTTTAAATCTATCTAACTTCCTGACCGTTCAATTCAAGCAGCAGCGCATACAAAGCACCATATAAATTAGTATCATTCTTAAACTTGGCTGCAACAATTTCAGGCGGATTTACTTGATTGCCTAACATTGGATTATTAGTCAAAATTTTCTTGAATTGATGACGAATTTCTTCAATTAAAACTGGTTGTGCGCTAATCCCGCCACCAATGACAACTTTTTCACCATTGATTACAGTTTGAACATTCAAAATCATTACGGCAACATTAAAGCAGAATTGCTTAAAAATTTTCACAGCCTCTTCATTGCCAGCATTAATTGCTTCAAAGGCAGCCTTACCATCATTTAAATTTTCATTGTCAATTTTCTTATTAACGGCTTTTACCATTTGAACGGCTGAACAAAGCGCGCCACTATAAGCATGCATATCTTGAAATCCAGCGCCTTGATTGGTAATCATCCAGCTAAGTTCGCCGGCTTGAAAATCACGACCATGGAGCACCCGATTATCAATTAAAATTCCGCCACCAACGCCAGTGCCAAGTGTCATAACGGCGCCAGTATTAACTTCATGAAGTTCACCAAGCCATTGTTCACATAACGCGGCAGCTTTGCCATCATTTTCTGCACCGACAGGCACGTCATATCTTTTACCTAAAGTTTCCTGCAAATTTAGGCCATCAAGAAACGGCAACGCCCCACCAAAGTGAATGATTTTCTTCTTAGTATCAATCTTGCCTGGAGCACACACAGCGATACCTTCGAACTTACCTTGGTATTTATCTCCGATTTCATACATTGAAGTCATGAATGAATCTAAACTTTCGGTTCTGCTTGGTGTACTGCCCTTTTCAATAATATGCCCTTCTCTATTTATTAAAGCATACTTTAAATTTGTCCCACCAATATCAAAAGCTAAATATTGTGTCATTTTTCTTCACCTACCTAACAAAAAAATAAGCACTATTACAGTACTTATTTTATACCTTTTCCTCCTATCAACTACATATCACCTACTTTTTAAATAAAATTCAATCTTTAAACTAAGGTGTTAATTAACTTTTTCCTTATTACTAAATAATAAGTTGTAAAAACGGTTAGTATATGGTATAAATTTAATATACATATAGGGAGTAACCGACATATATCTGTACTCATGGCGTCATATCACGAAAGCAATTTCCGCTGTGAGTTTAAATGGTGAGACTATTGTATAAGCTCTTGAAGTTTATACGATAGTCTCTTTTTTTGTTTGGGACTTACTAAAAAATAAATTGGAGGGATTTTTTGAAAAAATATTATTTACAATCCAAAGCTGAAGTTTTAAAGGAATTTAAGACGGACAGCAATGGTTTATCAACTAAGCAAGCTCAAGAAAATCTTGCTAAATATGGTAAAAATGCCTTAATTGAAGGTAAAAAGAAAACCGCATTTCAAGTTTTCTTAGAGCAGTTCAAAGATTTGATGGTTATTATTTTAATAATAGCAGCCGTCATCTCAGCTTTTACGGGAGACTTAGAAAGCACCCTGGTAATCATCGCAGTATTAATTTTGAATGCGATTTTGGGTACTGTTCAACATATTAAGGCTGAAAAGTCACTGGAATCATTAAAGTCCCTTTCCTCCCCTAGCGCAAAAGTTTTACGTAATGGAGAAAAGATCGAGATTGATTCTAAGGATGTTGTTCCCGGCGATATTATGCTACTTGAAGCTGGTGACATGGTAACCGCGGACGGACGAATTTTGGATAACTTTTCTTTACAAGTTAACGAAAGCTCCTTAACCGGTGAATCAACCAATATCGATAAAGCGGATGTAGATTTCGATCATGAAATTCCTTTAGGCGATCGTTTGAATATGGTATATTCCAGTTCACTTGTAACTTATGGCCGAGCTAATGTTTTAGTAACCGGCACAGGAATGAATACTGAAATTGGTAAGATTGCTTCCTTAATGAACGAAACCAAGGAACGTCGTACTCCATTGCAAGTATCACTAGACAAATTCTCATCTAAGTTAGCAACGGCTATTTTAATTATTTGTGCGATCGTGCTTGGTTTACAAATTTGGCGTGGTCAGCCAATTATGGATGCCTTGCTCTTCGCTGTTGCTTTAGCCGTAGCCGCAATTCCTGAAGCTTTGAGTTCAATCGTAACCATTGTGCAAGCGATGGGTACGCAAAAAATGGCTAAAGAAAATGCAATCATTAAGAACTTGGCCGCTGTTGAATCTTTGGGTTCAGTATCTGTAATTTGTTCTGATAAAACCGGTACTTTAACTCAAAATAAGATGACAGTTGAAGACATCTATATTGGCGACGAAGTATTGAAGCCTGAACAATTAGACTTAGGCAATCAGCTTCACCGTTACTTACTTTACGATGCAGTATTAAACAATGACTCAAGCTTAAAAAATGGTAAGGGTATCGGTGATCCAACTGAATATGCTCTTTTGGAAATGTACCGCAAAGTACCTGGTATTAACTTGGGTGAAAACAAACAACTTGGTTTATCAGAAAATGATTTACGTGGTTTATTGACCCGTAAGCAAGAAATTCCATTCGATTCTGATCGTAAATTGATGAGTACGAAGCACCTTATTCACAATGTGCCAACTGTCTTTGTTAAAGGTGCGATTGATGTTTTGCTTGACCGCTGTATCAATATTCGTATCGGAGATGAAGTTCGTCCTATTACTGCCGACGATAAGAAAAAGATTTTAGCTCAAAATAATCGTTTTTCCGAAAATGGTTTACGTGTTTTAACCTTCGCATATAAAGAAAATGACGAAGATTTAACCACCGAAAACGAAAACGGCTTTACCTTCATTGGTTTGGTATCTGAAATGGATCCTCCGCGTGAAGAAAGTATTGAAGCCGTTGCTAGAGCTAAAAAGGCTGGTATTCGTACCGTAATGATTACTGGTGACCACAAGGTTACTGCCGTAGCTATTGCGAAGAAAATCGGTATTTTTAACGATGGAGATATGGCTGTAACTGGCCTAGAACTTGACAAGATGAGCGATGAAGAGCTTAAACAAAATATTGAAAAAATTTCTGTTTATGCTCGTGTATCACCAGAAAACAAGATCCGCATCGTTAATGCTTGGCAAGGAAAAGATCACATTGTTTCAATGACTGGTGACGGTGTCAACGATGCACCTGCTTTAAAGAAAGCCGATATCGGTGTTGCTATGGGTATTACTGGCACGGAAGTATCTAAAGATGCAGCAAGTATGATCTTGGCTGATGACAACTTTGCAACAATTATTAAAGCCGTTGCCAATGGTCGTACCGTTTTTGAAAATATCAAAAATGCGATTATGTACCTGCTTTCAGGTAACTTATCAGCCATCATCACTGTATTGTTTGCTTCAATTGGTGGTTTCTCAGTACCATTTATTGCTGTTCAGCTGTTATTCATTAACTTAATTACGGACTCACTTCCAGCTTTGGCAATCGGAATGGAACCAGGATCACCTGATATTTTGGACAGAAAGCCTCGTGATCCTAAAGTTGGTATCTTGGAAAAGAGTTTTGTGACTAAAATCACCTTGCAAGGTGCAATCATTTCTGTTGGCGTTATTACTGCCTTCATGATTGGTCGTCAAACTAGTCCAGCTGTCGCATGTACCATGGCCTTTGCCACTTTGACATTTGCCAGATTGCTTCACGGTTTCAACTGCCGTTCACAACACAGCATTTTTAAAATTGGTTTTAAGAATAACTGGTACAGCTTAGCTGCCTTCGCCGTAGGAACAGTATTATTAGCAATTATTTTATTTGTTCCAGCACTTCACGGCGTCTTCGCAGTAACTCCTTTGACCACTAATCAATTGCTTTGGATTATTGGTCTTGCCTTAGCACCAACAATTATTATTCAAATTGTTAAAGTAGCTAACGAACAAAGAAAATAATTTAGACTTTTACTCAAAAGAAAAATCCTATTAAATCAATGTGATATGATCTGATATGATCCTACTTAAGTAGACAACACAAATATATAAAAGTGTTATCTATGAAAGTAGGATCATTTTTTATTGCTATTTTTAAATAACATGCATACATTTTGCAAAACAAGCTAATAATATTTAATATCTAAATTAGAATAATTCTAATTTAGGAGACAAATATGAACAAAAGAAAAATCATTATTATAGGTGCTTCCCACGGCGGGCACGAATCGGCTATTGAATTACTTGATAAATACGATGATGTTGATGTGACAATTTTTGAAGCAGGTAATTTCATTTCATTCATGTCATGCGGAATGCAATTATTTCTTGAAAATAAGGTAACCACTAAAGACGAAGTTCGCAACTTTAAAGCCGAAGACATCGAGAAAAATGGTGGTCATGTTTACGCAAATCACCAAGTAACTGCTATTCATCCCGATAAAAAGACAGTTACTGTCAATGATCTAACTAAGAACGAAGAAAAAGAAGTTAGTTATGACAAATTAATTTTATCTTCTGGCGTAACGCCAAAAACACTTCCTGTTCCAGGTAATGATCTTGAAAATATTTACTTAATGCGTGGTCGCGACTGGGCTACTAAGCTAAAGAAAGCAACTGAAGACGATGCAATTAAAAATGTCGTTGTTATTGGCGCTGGCTATATCGGTACTGAAGCTAGTGAAGTATTTGCCAAAGCTGGAAAGCACGTAACTTTAATGGACATTATTGATCGACCATTGGGAACTTATCTTAATCCTGAATTGCTTGATATTTTAGAACCAACTTTTAAACAGCATATGGATCTTAAGATGGGGGTTAAAATTACAGGTTTTGCGGGCCACGAAAAAGTAGAGAGCGTTGAAACTGACCAAGGCAATGTTCCTGCTGACTTAGTAATTGTTTCTGCTGGAGTTAGTCCAAATACTGACTGGCTTAAAGATGTTGTTGATCTCGATCAAAGAGGCTGGATTAAAACTGATCCATATCTTAGAACAAACGTTAAAGACGTTTACGCAATTGGGGATGCAATTTTGCCACTTTCAATTCCGGCTGGCAAGCCAATGCCTATTGCTTTAGCAACAACTGCTCGCCGTGAAGCTCAATATCTTGTTGATCATATTTTTGAAGATAAACCAAGTCGTGAATTTAAAGGCGTAATTGGCGCTTCCGCATTAAGTGTTTTTGACTATAACTTTGCGACAGTCGGATTAAATAAATTTTCAGCCGAAAAATGTAAGATTCCACATAAGACAAGTTTTTACAGTGATTCAATGTGCCCCGCTTATGTTCCTGAAAAAGATAATCCAAAAGTTTACGTAAGTTTAACCTTTAATCCATACACTCATCAAATCTTAGGCGGTGCTGTCCTTTCTAAATACGACATAACTGCTCAAGGCAACGTTTTAGCATTAGCTATTACTCATAAAATGACCTTAGAAGATTTAGCTGAGCAAGATTTCTTCTTCCAACCAGAATTTGATCGTCAATGGAGTTTATTAAATTTAGCTGCTCAGCACGCTTTAGGTATGGCTAGATTTTAATGAAAATAATTGCATGCAAAAACAGGAAACCTTTGAAAGTTTCCTGTTTTTCTTTATCTCTCCAAAATATTAAGTAGATCTTCCCTATCCAAAACGGAAGAATTAAATTTTTCACCGTTTAGAACTGCTTCAGCTAACTCTTCTTTTTTCTCTTGAAGTTCAATAATTTTTTCTTCAATTGTTCCCTTAGCTACCATCTTATAAATTTGTACAGAATTTTTTTGACCAATTCTATGTGCTCGGTCGGTTGCCTGATTTTCTGCAGCAATATTCCACCATGGATCATAGTGAATCACGATATCGGCGCTAGTTAAATTGATCCCCGTTCCGCCAGCCTTTAAAGAAATAAGAAAAATTGCGGGATGACCAAGTTCATTAAATTCTTTTATTAATTCTTGGCGTTTTTGCTTCGGCGTTGAACCTGTAATTTCAAAAACTTTTAGCCCCTGCTTTTCAAGCTTTTCTTTAATAATTGCAAGCATTGATGTAAATTGTGAAAACAATAATATTTTGTGACCATCACTAATTAAATCCTGTGCTAAAGCAATACTTGCTGTTAATTTTGCGGACTTACCTCGATAATCTTCATATAAAAGATGCGGATCACAGCATAATTCACGCAATTTAGTGATTTCTGCCAGAACTTGCAATCTTTGTTTCTTAAAATCTTTATCATCAGAACTGTTCAATTTATCAATCAACTTTTGAGTTTGGGCTTGGTAGAGTTGATTTTGTTTACCCGACATCTTTACATAGACAACTTCTTCGTCCTTATCAGGTAAATCTTTCAACACATCTTTTTTAAGTCTGCGCAAAATAAATGGAGCCACGATTTGACTAAGTTGTTTTTGGCGCTTTTCATCATCTTCTTTTACGATTGGCTTCTCATAATTATTTCTAAAATAATCATAATTGCCTAAAAAACCTGGCATTAAATAATCAAAAATACTCCAAAGCTCACTTAAATTATTTTCAATTGGTGTTCCCGTAAGAGCGATTCGATGTGCTGAATTAATAATTTTAACAACCTTCGAAGCCGCAGATTTCGCATTTTTGATATTCTGTGCTTCATCAATTACCTCAATATCAAACTTCAAATCCTGATAAAGTTCTAAATCACGTTTAAGCGAATCATAAGAAGTAATCAAAACATTGGCTTTTTTAGCTTTTTTAAGCTGATCTCTTCGTTGTTTTTTATCTCCACCTAAAACTAAAGTTTTAAGTTCTGGTGCAAACTTTTTAATTTCACTATCCCAGTTATATACAACGGATGCTGGTACAATGATCAAATTAGGCAATTTTGTTTTTTCTTTTCTAGAAAGTAATAAAGAAATTGTCTGCAACGTTTTACCTAATCCCATCTCATCAGCAAGAAGCGCACCTAAATTATAATTGTTTAATTGAGCAAGCCATTCAAAGCCTTGCTTTTGATAAGGACGAAGAACATTCTTAACTTCTTTCGGCACAACAAACTTTTTAATATTTTTATTTTCCAAATCAGCAATCAATTT
Source organism: Lactobacillus hamsteri DSM 5661 = JCM 6256 (assembly GCF_000615445.1). Lineage (GTDB taxonomy): Bacteria > Bacillota > Bacilli > Lactobacillales > Lactobacillaceae > Lactobacillus > Lactobacillus hamsteri. The sequence continues at coordinate 28,696 of NZ_BALY01000009.1, forward strand.
TTGAAAGGCATCATTGCTTGTGTAGGCAAGATCATCCCTACCTTCTAATTGTTTATTCAAATAAAAGGCGCGATATGCCGGCACAGCCATTTTTCCTTTAACAAATTGCTTCAAACTTACGCCTAAAGCCGACATAACACGATCAAGTTCTTCAAGAGACGGTGATTCCAAGTTCCCAATCTGACCATTTTTAAGCATAAAATAATGACGTTTTTCCTGGTAAGCGTTCAAAATTGCTTGAATATCTTCAGGAGATAACTTTTCACCCAAAACTTGCAAATTAAGCGTATTTTCACCTAAACGAATCCCCAAACTTACCTGAAATTTAGTTTTTGCATTCCCCAATAACCGCTTAAATGCAGCCGTTGCCTGTACTTTTCCGCTAGCCTTTAATTTACTAATCCCATTATTAAAAAATTCATCTACTTTATCATTGCTACCGAGAGACAAAATATAATGATTGTTTTCTAAAACAAAACCTAATTCTTCAATTAAAGCAAGTCCTGCTTTTTCCTTTTCCCATTCACGTACGGTTTTATCATTGTCAGGTTTATTAAGTTCATATTCTTTATCACCATAATGAACACGTGGATCACAGATTAGTTCATCATTTTGATAATCTAATCGATAAATAATTTTTGCTTCGGGTGGTAAAATCTCTTCTAAACTTTTTTCACCAATAATTTCAAAATTATTTGTTTCTTTTAAGGCGGGCAAAACATCATGACCGAATTTAGCTAAACTCTTGGCACCAAATTCAAGTTGGTCACCCATTTCTAAACTCCAACGCGTAATTGTATTAGGATTCATCCCTAAATATTTTGTCCAAACGCCATTTTCATAACTATAGTAATTACTACTGCCAGTAAAATAATCAACATTTCTAAGAGGATTGCCTATTTCAACAATAGTTTTTCCGTTAATTACTTTAATAGAAAACGGCAATTTTTCATCATTTTCAACGCGCTTAATGATTCTTTTATCATCATAAATTTTTGCGCCATTTTTAAGCATCTCATCAACTTGATCAACCATTGTATTAGTGAGTGAAATTTCTTTGAAATTCGAACCATAGAAATTATCGTATCCGCTTTGAAATACTGCGTTTGCATCAACTAATCTGACAATAAATTGATACCATTTTTTGCTTAACTCATCAATTTGTTCAGGATTAATTGTGCGATCAAAAAATTTTCCCAATTTCATTGGTAAACAGCGGCGAGACATATCTACAAGATTATTTAAATCTTGAACCTTATACAGGTGACCACCTTGCCCAATTTTAAAAAATAGTTTCGGAATACGATCATAACTTCCTATTGTTATTTGTGCACGTATGTTAATTAATCCATCATCTTCTCGATTTTGAAAAGCTTCGAGAAGCCGCCGTGCCGAAATATTAGTTGCCTCAGTCGGATTTTCTTGAAGAAAATATTTTATAAAATACGTTAATCCGACTACTTCTAAAGTTTTAGTATTAAAATTACGGATTTGAGAATCAATCTCGATATTCTTAATTTTATGTTTAGTAAAAGTTATATAAAAATTAAACTTCAAAAATCCCTTCGCCATTGCTAAATCAAAGAGATATTTATTGTCATTAAAGTCCAGAGATTGAAAACTATGCCAGGTAACAGCTAAGCTATTAAACAAGCGATTAGCTTCATTTAATATTTCACGTGAATAGCTGCGATCACCAATAATTTCTAAAGGATCATCATCAGTATTAGAATTTTTAATTTTTTCTTTTAAATCAGCAGGCAGTTGTTCAATAAAACTGATTTTTTCATCTGGATTTGGACGAAATCCCATTTCCACAGCGATAAGTGCCGCCACCTCATGCTTACAGCGATGGCCTTTTTGTGCCCATGGACACATACACTTTAATTGTGAAGCTGTTTCACCATCACGCAAACGTCCTGAAACATCATAATAGTTTTTATAATTACCTTTTACCTGCGCATTGAAATGTTCACCATCCGGTTCAATTTTTAGATCTAAAATATTACCTTCTTGAAAATAATCAATGCCACGATTATAAGTTTCTTCATTAAATAATTTTCGCCAATTTGCCATGTTTAATCACCAATCTTTAGAATACCCTTTAATTATCTCAATTTTTGTCTGATTAATAAAATATTTTCAATTTATTCAAAAACTATTTTTTAGTATATAAGCAACCGCTTTCAAAATACGCACAATACTCAATTTATATTAACAAATGTGCGCTTTTCACCTTGACATATGTATGGTCTTAAATAAAAATTAATACTATACAAGATATGTTGTTTTTTCTACTTTTGCGAGGTATTTATTAATGAAACAAAAAGGATTGTCTGTTAAAAGCGTAGTAGCCATTGGTATTGGCGCTGCCATCTATGTAATTTTGGCAAGATTTACTTCAATTCCAACTGGAATTCCTAACACCAATATTGAAATCGTTTATCCATTCTTGGCTTTGCTTGCCACAATCTACGGTCCTGTAGTCGGCTTTGCCGTTGGTTTTATCGGTCATGCTTTAAATGACTTTTTGATGTATGGTCAAACTTGGTGGAGCTGGGTATTAGCAACCGCTGTTTTAGGCTTAATTATTGGTTTATACGGTATGCGCCTTGATCTCGAACATGGAGAATTTTCCGTAAAACAAATGGTAATGTTTAATATTATCCAAATTATTGCTAATATTGTTAGTTGGTTAGTAATTGCTCCGGTTGGCGATATTTTAATTTACAGTGAACCTGCTAATAAGGTATTTTTACAAGGTGCAGCTGCAACAATTACTAATTCAATCGTTATCTTAATTTTAGGAACTATTTTGCTTAAAGCATATGCCGCAACTAAAGTTAAGAAAGGCAGTTTACACAAAGATTAATTAAGGAAAAAGAAAATATATGAAGCCAATTATTCAATTTAAGAATTTCAGCTTTAAATACGACAGTCAGGCTGATCCTACTTTGAAGAATATTAATTTAGATATTAATAAAGGTGAGAAAATTTTACTCGCAGGTCCTTCAGGTAGCGGAAAATCAACCATTGGTCGTTGTTTAAACGGTTTAATTCCCAACGTTGATCATGGCGATATTCAAGGGACTTGTTTAGTAGATGGAAAAGACATCACTCAAACGAGTCTTTTTGATTTATCGTTTACTACTTCAACGATTTTGCAAGATTCAGATAGTCAATTCATTGGTATGACAGTGGGTGAAGATATTGCTTTTTCACTTGAAAATGATTGCCGAGACCGTGCCGATATGCAAAAAATTGTTGCCAAATGGGCAAATGAATTAGGATTAACTGCATTATTAAAGCAGTCACCACAAACTTTATCAGGTGGTCAAAAACAATTAGTAGCCCTAGCTGGTGTTTTAGTTGACGAATCCCCTATTTTGCTTTTTGATGAGCCTTAGCCAACCTTGATCCAGCCGCAGGCTACAAGACAATTCAATTAATTGATAAAATTCAAAAAGAAGTTGATGCAACTGTCATCATTATTGAACATCGAATTGAAGAAGTTTTAGCCGAGCATGTTGACCGCATTGTATTGGTTAATGATGGTGAAATTATTGCTAATGAAAATCCTAATGATTTACTTCATGAAGACAAATTAGAAAAAGCCGGCGTACGTAGTCCGCTTTATGTAAAGGCTCTATCTAAAGCAGATATTGATTTAGCTCAAATTTCTGACCTTACTTCTGTTTCAGCTTTACCTGCAAATCCAGAAATCGCCAATAAATTACAGACTTGGGAAAATACGCAAACTGATCCTAAACCTGAAAAAGAAGGTTCAGTGCTGCTTGAATTAAAAGATGTAGGCCACCAATATAATAAACGCCAAGCTCATCCCCTTCATGACGTTAACTTAAAAATTAATAAAGGTGATTTTATTTCCATCGTTGGCCAAAACGGTGCCGGTAAAACTACACTTTGCCGAATTATTTGTGGTTTTATTTCTAACGAAGGGAAAGCCGAATTTGAAGGTGAAAATCTTGCTAATTTTTCTATCAAAGAACGTGCCGAAAAAATTGGCTATGTAATGCAAGATCCTAACCAAATGATTTCTCAAAAGATGATTTTTGACGAAGTTGCCTTAGGCTTGCGTTTAAGAAATGTTAATGAAGCCGAAATTAAAGATCGCGTATATAAGACTTTAAAGATTTGTGGTTTATATCCTTTTCGTAATTGGCCAATTTCTGCATTAAGTTTTGGTCAAAAGAAACGTGTAACAATTGCCGCTATTTTAGTTCTTGAACCAGAAATGATTATTCTCGATGAGCCAACTGCGGGACAAGATTGGAAGACATATACAGAAATCATGAATTTCTTGCGCGACCTAAATGAACGTGGCAAGACAATCATGATTGTTACACACGATATGCATTTGATGCTTGAATACACTAAACGCAGCTTTGCTTTTGCAAACGGTGAATTAATTGCGGACACAACTCCAATTCAGCTTTTAACTGATCCTACATTAGTTAAAAAGGCATCCCTTCGCCGCACAAGTTTATTCGAATTAGCTAAGCATTACAATTTAGACGATCCAAACGGATTTGTTAAAGCATATATCGATTCTGAAGAACCAAGGGAGGCTAAATAATGCAAGATGATAAAATTCTTGGTTACCAACCTGGTAATACTTTTGTTCATAAATTAAATGCAACAACTAAATTAATCTTTTTACTTTTAGTTTCTGTTGCCTGTATGGTAACTTATGATACCCGATTCCTAGCTATTGTCTGCATCTTCTCTCTTATTTGTTTAAAAATAGCTGGTATTAAGTGGAGACAAATTTCTTTTATTGTTAAATTTATTATTGTCTTCGCTATTATTAATATTATTGCTGTATTTATTTTCCAGCCAACTTATGGTCAAGACTTATACGGCAGTAAAAATATTCTGCTTAATGCTGGTTACTTTACAGTTACTAAAGAAGAACTTTTTTATTTGTTAAATGTGATTTTAAAATATATTTGTTCTGTTCCTTTAGTATTGCTTTTCCTACTTACAACCAATCCGAGTCAATTTGCATCAAGTTTAAATAAAATTGGCATCAGCTACAAAATTTCTTACGCTGTTTCACTCGCATTACGTTATATTCCAACAATCCAAACTGACTATTGGGCAATTTCCGCAGCTCAGCAAGCTCGTGGTAATGAATTATCTAAAAAAGCAAACTTGGGTAAAAGAATCAAAGGAACATTAAATATTGTTATGCCTTTAATTTTCTCAAGTATTGATCGAATCGACATAATTAGTACAGCAATGCAGCTTAGACGATTTGGCTCTAAGAAAAAACGTACTTGGTATGTTTATGAACCATTTAAGCCAGCTGACTATGCAGTAACTGCTTTGGCAATTGTGTTGGTAGTAATTGTAGCTATTTTATGGCACATTAATTCGGGTCGATTCTTTAATCCATTCAAATAATTAATTATTAAGCATTTTCTGATTTTAGAAAATGCTTTTTTTATGAATGAAAAAAGCGTTAGTAAGATTTTACTAACGCTTTTGACTAAATCTATAATGAAGAAAATGATTATACACTTCTTAGGAGGAAGGCTTTCGATCAGCCACGTTTATCCTAGTTCTTTTTATACCAAAAGTTAAGAGTATATGTAAACTTTTTAATTAGCAAGCACATGCTTCGCCAAAATCCATTGTTTTTGTGATCCAACTCTAACCATTAGTTTTCCATTAATTGCTTTAATCTCACGAAGCAAATACTTACGAGATTTAGCAATCTTAGTCATTTTCTTACCGTTTTTATCATAAAAATGAATATTTTTCTTTTTATTATTAATTTTTACAATTCCATGCAACTTGTATTTGCGCTTATCGCCTTTAATCAGCTTAAATAATTTACTTTGACTAATTTTTGTCCATTTTCCATTAATTTTTACTAAAATATGCTTTTTATTAAATTTCAATGCAACATGCTTATGCTTGACTGTAATAATAGGCTTATTTTGAATATTTTCATCTTTTAGTGCAGCACTTAATTCCTTTTTTTCAGAATTTTTCGAATTATTTTCTACAGGTAAGTAAACCGGAATTTCAATATATGAAGGTTGGTTAACTTGATGCTTATCTTTAAAAATTTTATCTAAAATTGAAAATTCATCTGTAATCGGAAGTTCTTCGGTTTGAGTTGCATTATCACTAAATTTTTTATCATTTTTATCCGTTTGAGTACTTGAATCAGAAGTTTCTGACTTATCGGAAATAATCAAATCAGTTTGAATTCCAGAATCAGTTGTTTCGGTACTATCTGTCTGAGTCATATTATCTGTATTTTCAAAAATATCAGTTTGACTGCTTTCTTCTGTTGTCTCTGGCTTTTCCGGCAACATCGGATCGGTTTGAATTCCATTATCAACAGTTTCATTACTGTCTGTTTGAATTGTACTATCTAAATTTTTTGAAGAATCAGTTTGGGTATTCTCTTCAGAAGTTTCTGGTTTTGTTTGAATACCTTCATCTTTTTTATTTTCAGAACTAGAATGATCTTCTTGCTTTTGCTCTTGAATATTTTTTAATAATAATTCTTTTTCTTTTAGCAAATTATTTTTATTTTCAATACTTCTATCAAGTTCTTCTTTGTCAGTATTAATTTGTTTTTCAATTTGAGCTACTTGCGTCAAGCTTGCATTAAATAAATCTTTAGCTTTCGCAAAATTATCTTTTTCTTTTTCAAAATTATCAATTACTTCTTGAGAGACATTTTCTCCTTTTTTCATTCTTTCTAATTCGGAAACTACTTTTTCATAATCTTTTTTTACGCTTTGCCACTGTATTTCTAAATTATTCGCTTTATTTTTAATACGTGTCCATTCATCGTCTACTGGTTTAAATTTATTGAATTCCGCTTGTCTCTTTTCTTTTACTTTTTCTAAAATTTCCAACACCTTTATACATTCATCTTTTTCTTCTAATAATTTTGAATAATTTGGAGTATCAGGAGACAACTTACGTAATTTTTGATTTAATTCTTCTAATTTTTCAGTTTTAGATTTAATCCCAGCATTTGTATTATCTAAATATTCTGTAATTATTCTAAGTTGATAGAACTCTTCTTTATGCGACAAACGATATCTTTGGGTATTTAATTCCCAATTTCCGGCATCTTCACGCAAAGTTTCATATTCTAATTTTTTCTGCTCTAATTCTCTTACCTTCTCCTCATCACCACTTTTTCCTTTAGCGCCTTCATAAATCTTTTTAGCAGTTTCAAAATTTTTATTTGCTTCATTAAATTGTTTTTTAGCATTTATTTGCTCTTTTAATGCTTTATCTAATTCAGCCTGATCATAATTTTTCTTATTTTGAAGTTTATTTACATTTTCTTCGGCCTTCTCAAGATTATTAGTAACTGCTACTAATTTATCTTGCAATTGATCCAAACTAATTTTTGGATCTTTTAAATCAACCTGAGTTGCCTCACTACTTGCCTTCACGGTTTCTTGCACATTTAATAAAATTCCTCCGGCAATTAATACTGCTGCTAATTTTGAACTTTTTTTCATAAAAAATCCTCCATAAATATTTATTTTTGTTCTCATTACTAAATGCGCAATATTTATAGATTTTTTTCTACAAAAAATTTTCTTTAAATTTTCTTAATAATTTAAAAAGATCAAAAAGCATATAACTTTTTGATCTTTTCTTTTATATTAATTTTTTAAGAATGTACTGGTTTTAATATGATTTAAAATTTTGTAACCAACAGATTTATTATGATTTTTTCCGCCACTTTGATTCAAAAACATCACAATTCCATTTTGATTATCACCAGTAATCTGCATCCAATTAGCAAAATGCGTATCACCACAATTTCCATAAGCTAACTTAAGCTTACCTGATTTCTTCGCATACAATCCGCCTGAATAAGTCGAACGTTTTGAATCCAAATGAGTCATATAATTATATTGCTTTTTCGTTAAAATCTTGCCATTTGTCAAACCGCACATAATCTTATAGTAATCAGCTGGCGATGAACAAAGATTACCGGCACCAACCATCTGCGACATAGCATAGCCATTAATATTTACAGGACTTTGATAATTTTTACCGTAACGATAAAGATATGATGTAGCTGCTAAAATTTTCTTAGGGAATTTCCCGTAAATATATGTTTGATGTAAATGAAGTGGCTTAACAATTCGACTCTTCAAATTACTTGCATATGATTTATGTGTTACTTTACGAATAATTCCCGCTAATAAAATATAGTTAGCGTTATTGTAATTAAACTGATTTACTCCGTATCGTCTACTTCTATTAACTTGGCTAACTACCCAGTTAATTGCGCCAGCTTCAGAAAATTTTCTTCCATGGCTTGACTCGGTACCTACGACATTAATTCCAGAAGTATGAGTCATTAATTGGCCAACCGTGATTTTTGACGCATTGCGCATTGAAGGATACCAACGAGAAATTTTAGTATTTTGCGAAAATTTCTTTTGATAAATTAGTTGCGTTACCATTGCGCCAGTAACAACTTTTTGTAATGATCCTAAAGGATAAACAACTTTTTTACTGCCATTGTTGCGTTTCTTATATTTAGCATAGCCAACACTAATTTGTTCTGCATTGCCATCTTTTACGACTATCACGCTACCACGTAAGTGTCCTTTTTCCAAAGTCTTTTTAACATAGCTTCGCATAGATGACGCCATTACTTTTTGACTATTTAAAGTACCACCTAATGTAATTAACGCTCCGAGTACTACGACACTAGTCCATAATTTCTTAACTCTCACTTTAAATTTTTACCTCGATCCAAATTGTATCTAAAATATTTTAGCATTCTAGGGGAAATATGGTTAATATTTTTTCAACAAAAAAAGAATTAGACATATATTACTGCCTAATTCTTTAATTACTTAAAGAGAGAAATATAAGTTGTTTACTTTTCGACAATCTTATATAAATATGACTGAAAATCACCTGTAACTTGTGCCGTATCGCCATTTGAACCATTAAATTGATATGGTTCACGCAAGCCAAAGTTTTGAAGTATTCTGCCGCCAACGATAAGATTATCATTAACTTCATAAGTTTTATCTTGATCTAAATCTTTTAATACAAAATATCTATCTAAAGTATCATTTGGTTTAGCAAGTTTTCGGTAAAAGCCAACGATCTTTTCTTTATTGTCACTAACAACCCAAGCATATTTATTATTATCATTGAGGGGAATTAATTGCTTAAAGTTGCCATTAACTAAAAGGTCTCGATTTTCTTTGTACCACTTAATATGATTTTTAATTTGATCTTTTTGCGAGGGGGAAAGCTTATTTAAATCAAGTTCATATCCAAGTGGGCCAAAATCTGCTAAATCTTGTCTAAACTTAAGGCTTGTATTTCTTCTAACTTGACCATTAGGTACAGCAGAAACATGGTTGCTAAATACAGATAATGGATAAGCAAGCATTGTTCCTGACATAATATCAAGTCGTTCGGACGCATCGCTATCATCACTTGGCCAGATCTGCGGACTATAATACATAATTCCTAAATCATACCGTCCGCCACCACTTGCACAGCCTTCAATTAATAAATCAGGGAAAGCTTCTAATAATTTGGCATACAAATGATAGACACCCATGATGTAGCGATGGAAAAATTCACCTTGAGGCAGATTTTCTCGATGAAGATATTCTGAATATGCTTCGGTAATATTTCTATTCATATCCCACTTAACGTAGTCGACATGACAATTTGCGATAATTTTGCGCATTTGTCCAAAAATATTTTCAACAACTTCTGGATTAGCAAAATCCAAAACATATTGTCCTCGACCTATCGCAGCTCTTGAATATGGATGACGAACTACCCAATCAGGATGATTTTTATAAAGTTCCGTATCTGGGGATACCATTTCAGGTTCAAACCATAATCCAAATTGCATCCCCAGGTCATGTAAAGCATCACTAAAGTGATCTAAGCCTTCAGGAAACTTCTTTTTATCAACAGTCCAATTTCCAAGTGAAGTCCGATCAGTATCACGATGGCCAAACCAACCATCATCTAAAACAAAACATTCCATGCCTAATTCGTTTGCCTCATTAGCCAAACGAAGCAATTTTTCTTCATTAAAGTCAAACACATAGGCTTCCCAACTATTAATTACAATTGGACGCTTTTTAGTTTGCCACTTGCGATCAATAATATGTTCTTTTACAAAATTATGCGTCTCCTGCATGAGGCCGTTATAACCATTATCAGTGTAGAAAATTACCGCTTCAGGAGTAGAAAAACTTTCATCTTTTTCTAGCTTCCAAGTAAAGGTAGCAGGATTAATTCCAGTCATCAAACGACTGACGCCCCATTCATCAACCTCAACTTGACTAACAAAGTTTCCTGAATAAATTAAGTTGCTCGCAAAAATTCTACCATTATTAAGTGTTGCCGTTTTAGAAACTAACGCAATAAACGGATTTTCTTGGTGACTTGAAGCACCACGTAAAGATTCAATTTTAGTAATTCCTTGCTCTAAAGGACGTTTTTTAATATGACGTTCTTTTAACCAAGCTCCAGATAATTGTAAAAAGTCATAATTATCATCTGGTAATTCTAAAACCGTACTTTGTAAATTCTGAATTTTAACGGCCTTATCACCTAAGTTTGTAACTTTACTGCTTCTTACAATTGCATGACTATTTTTAAAATAGTATAGTTTAATGCTAAGTGTAGTTTATGCTCTTCATCAACAAGATTAACTGTCAAAGTTTGTGATTCATCATCTTCCGCATAACTTGCTGGCATATCTAAATTGCGAGATTTAATATTATTAATTTGATAATCGTAATACTTAAAATCCGGATAAAGAATTTCGTCACCACATTCAATACTTATTGCACCTTCACGAAAATCTGATGTTCCGTATGTTGGATATTCTTGCATCCGATCAGCCAAGGTGAATTTTGGAATATCTGGAGAATATTTAACCGTGCCTGAAGCTTTATTATTGTGTAAAGCAATATATTTCAAGTCACTTTCTGTTAAAGTGCCTAAATCTTTTCCATAGTATAAATGTCCTAATTGGCCATTTTCCATTACATAAAACAAATAACTGATCTCGCCATTATGTAAATGAAAATATTTTTTAGAAATAATATCTATCATTTTAGGCAACTCCTAACGCAATTTTGTCTAAGTATTGCAACTTCTTTTTCATTCCACGATTGTAGAAAAATTTATATAGCAAAGCAGTTAAGAAAAAGTAACTTTGACCTCTAACGGTTTTAATATTAGTCTGCTCAGAATAAACTAGCTCATTTTTACCATTAACATTTTTATCAAATTTAAAAGTTTGCGTAATGTTATGATCACCAGGCTGATGAGTTTCTAATTGAAATTCTTTATTAGGAACAATTTTGGTAACTTTAATGGTAGTTGCAGAATCTAAATTTCTAATTTTTGTTTTTAAGTTAGTGCTAATTTCATCACCTTCATGCAAACTAGTAATGTTTGCATCGTGATATTTAAAATATTTAAGCTGTTGATCTAATAAAGTTTGATACAACTTATTTTGTGGTGATTGATAAACATAACGATAAGTTAATGTATCTGCTCTCATTTTTCCACCTACTATTCTGCAGTTTCCTTAGCCATTTTAGTTTGTTCATCTTTCAAGTATGATTTATCCAAGACGATCAAGAATGGAATAAAGATCAAGGTCATAACTACAACATCAACTAACTGTAAAATCGCACCGGCAGGTGAACCTGTACCAAGCCAACCTGAAATAAAGATTGGTGTTGACCATACAACTGTCGCACCAATTGGTCTTGGAACCCAACCAATTGCAATCGCAACATATGAAATCAAAGTTGAAGCCATTGGAGCCAAAATCCATGGGATGAAAATTACAGGGTTCAAAACAACTGGCAAACCATAAGTCATTGGTTCTGAAACATTAAAGATTGATGGAACTAAAACAGTTCTCATTGTTGTCTTCATACGAGCTGATTTAGCAAGCCAAAAGGCAAATACTAAAGCAACACCTAATTGCAAACCTTGCATAACGAAAACACCCATGAAAGTAGTGTTGATAATATGTGGCAAGTGGCCTGCATCTACACCATTACGATATGCATTATAGTTTTGTAATGCCAATGAATCCATGATAGGTTGAATAATTGAGTCAACAAGCAAAGTACCATGAATACCAAACCACCAGAATAATTGCATAAAGAATACTGAAAGAAGAACAGCTGGAAGAGTATCACCTAAGCCCATAAGTGGTTGTTGCAATACTTTATAAATGAAGTCGATTGCATCTTTATATGGTGTGTAAGTAAATATAAATCTAATGCAGTTAAATAAGAATAATGGAGCGGCACCAGGAATGATGGCGACAAATGATTGACCAATCATTGGAGGAACTGAGTCAGGCAATTTAATAGTAATGTTTGCTCTACTAATTCTGCAGTAAATTTCACTGGAAACAATACCTGTAATAATTGCAACAAACATACCTTGTGCACCCAACTGTGTAATTGGGAAGAATGCTCCTTGAGTCTTATCTGTTCCGACAAGTGTTAACATTAAGAAACATGATAATGAAATTGCACCAGCAAAAACTTTTGGTTGTTTATATTTGCCGGCTAATTGATAAGCAACACCAAAGGCAATGAACATAGCAGAAATATTCATTGTTGCATTACCAACAGGAGCAAAGAAATTATTAATAAAATCTAAAACACCTTTTGGTAAAAATTGTGCAAAACCAAATGTTTGTGGCAAGTTTTGCAAAATAACCATGATAGCACCAAACATAGTTGCAGGAAAAACAACCATCATACCATCACGAAGACTAGTTAAGTATTTGTTTTGCCCAAGAGCACTCGCAACAGGGACGAGTTTCTTTTGCATCCAATCTAAAAACTTTTTCATAATAAACTCCCTTTTAAGCTTTGTAATCGCTTTCTGTTTACATTTATTATAATATATGTTTATATTTTGTTTACACAAGGGCAAAATAAAAAAAGTTTAGTTTTTTACTAAACTTTTTTTGTAACTGAATCTCTTAAACGTAATTGACTTCTACAAGTTATTACTAACGGCATAGTATTAGCAGACTTTTCAATCATCATATCTTTTGCTAATCTCACCGCTGTTTTCCCCATTTCTCGTGAGTCCATGTAAACACTTGAGAGCGAGGGTGTTAAATAGCGATTCATTTCAACATCATCAAAGCTAATAATTGAAACTTGGTCTGGAATACTAATATGATGATTATTAAGCGATTTATAAACGCCTAAAGCCATTGGATCACTAGCTACAATAATTGCACTTGGTAATTCATCTAACTCATCAATCATTTTATTACACATTTCAAATCCATCTTCAATTGACCAGTCGCTGATGTATGAATGCTCATATTTATTTAGCTCTTTTATTTTCATCCAATTTGAATAAGTAACGGCTCGAGAATCACCTTTAAGCGGAATTGTGTTTCCATCCATATCAACTATACTAGAATTACCACCTATAAAAGCAATATTGCGGTGTCCTAATTCATATAAATGATTCAAAATTTGTGTTGTCTTATCTGTAAAATCATTTTGAATATAATCGCAATAATCAAGATCTGGATTAGCATCAACTAAAATCACATTTTCATTAAGTGATTTAATCCTTTTAATAGCGTCATTAGTCATTTGACCCACAAGAATAACAGCACCATATTTGCTTAATTCTTCCCAGTCCTTATTCTTATCATGCATACGAAATACTACATTTGTATCAAGGCGCCACTTAGCAGCTTCATCAGTAATTCCGTCATGAATATTTTTAAAATATGGATCCCCAGGCTCATTTTCAGCCGTATGACGTAAAATTAAACCTATTGACATCCCTTTTTTTCCTTTAGGACCACGTTTATTTTTCGTTTTTGAATAATTGAGTCTTTTAGCTGTTTCTAAAACTCTTTTTCGAGTATTAACGTTAATATGAAAATCTGGATCTTTATTTAAAATTCGTGAAACACTAGCTGGTGATACGCCCGCTACTTTCGCAACATCTCTTATACTCGGCATACTGCATCTTCTTTCACTTTTTATTGTTTATTTACTTTATGTTTACTTTTATTTTACTACTTATAAATAATAAAAGCGCTATATTAGCGCTTTTTTATCAATTTTCAATATATTCTTGGGCTGCCTTTAAAATACGCATTTTATCATGTTCAGTTAAATATTTTTTTGCTTCATCCAAAGTAACCCATTTACCCGCCTTGATTTCTTCTCTTTGTAATTTAACTTTTTGATTTGCTACAGCCTTTGCCAGATAAAAAGTTATTTCTTTATTTTTATAAGCATTTAAAGCGTATTTTGTTTTTTTAACAAAATTAAAATCAAATATCGGTTTTAAACCTGATTCCTCAAGCACTTCACGTTGTGCCGCTTCTTTTGGAGCTTCATCACCTTCTAAATGTCCTTTTGGAAAACCCCAATTATTATTTTTAATACTTTGTACAATTAAATACTCTAATTGTTGTACTTTGTCCCTTTTTCTATAAATTACTGCACCTGCCGAATGTTCAAGAATCATAACTAAACACCTCGCTATTGATTTTTAATTAAATATTAATCTTTATTATGAGTTTTAACAAGGAATTTGATTGTGGTTTTATAAATATAACTTATATGTATAAATGATATTATAAGTATATTTATGCACTTATGTACACGCGCATACAAAAACGCATCAACTAGTACATAACTAGTTGGTGCGCTTTCTAGTTTTAATCTAAGAGGGGGAGTTCTATCCAGAAGACGTTGCCCACAGATCAAGTCGTTGAAGTTACAGTTATCGTTTCAAAACTTTTGGGTGCAGAAACTCAACTTTACACTAAGGTCGGCAGTATTGAATTGGTATCCAAGGTTGATGCTCGTGACTTTACTAAGCGTAAAGATGGGCTTTGAAATGAACAAGGCTCACTTCTTCGATCCAGAAACTAAAAAGACTTTGGATGTTTAGCAAATATATTTCATTAAAAAATATGAAAATAATATAATAACAATAAATATAATTTACAAAACTATTTATTATATAAAACCGTAATTATTTTCTGATATTTTTATTCTTAGTATAATCCATTACATTATTATTGCCCCAACAGTTTTCATACTTAAACCCAGTTAATCCTTCAATAACTTTTTTCGTTTTAGGATCTACATCAGTCATCGAACCACCATTACGCAACCGATTGATTTCAGCTAAAACAATATTATGATTTTTAACATTAAGTTTACAAATATGAGAGAATAAAATCCCTAATAACAATAAAACAATTGGAATAACTGTATATAAAATAAATAAGGCGTTAATCGTAATAGAAGACTGAACTTTCGCTCCCTCTTGAAATCCTGTCGCTTGCAAAACAATTCCAATAATTAAAGTAAACAAAGAATCTAATAAAGTATCTAAAGTAGTATTAATACCTGCATATTCACCTTCACGTCTTTTTGATGTAACAATTTCATCGATATCTGGTAAAAAAGTAAAAATATACTGTGAAGAATTAACTACACCAGTAATACCAAAATTTAAAGCGATCATGGCAACAATCCACCAGAAACTAAGATGACTTGGTTTCATTATTACTAAAATTCCAATTAAAACAAATACAATAATTCCACTCCATGCACCTACACGATATGAAATCATTCCATTTGTTCTACTCTGTAGCCACATAAAGAATAACAAGAATAGAATTCCAAAAATATAACCTACGCTAGTAGAAACGGCAACATCAGCTGGGGTTAGCAACAAGACAAAAATAATAAAGTAAGTATTAATATCACCACGAATAGTTCTAAACAGTTCTTCGCATTGCCACATTAAAACATAGGTCCAATATGACTTAATTCTTATAGCACTAAAAAAATTCCAAAAAATATTAACCAATCTCGACCAGATTCCAATCTTTTCTGTTTCCAAAATTGTTGATTCATCAATCGGTCGTTCATACACGCAATTGTAAAAAATAATCAACATTATTGTACCAATTACATCATAAATAATTGCGGAAGCAATGAAACTATTTAAACTGTCCTGGCCAAAAATTTTAAAGATCCAAGTAATAAACAAAGAAGCAAAAATACCAGATGTAGCACTACCAAATTGATTAAATCCTATTAATTGAGCTCTTTGTTTTGAATCTTCAGACATTTCTGAAGTTAAAGTGAGTTGTGAGGTAGAAAGCATTGGTGTAACCATATAATAAAGTAAAAAGAATATAAAATAAAATATTTTTGACATTCCTGGAATCCACATAAAAATATAAGTTAAAGCCTTTAAAGGTATTCCAATTAAAAATAAAGATTTTCTTCTACCGTGTTTTCTACCAAATTTTGTTTGGTAAAGACGATCAGAAATATAACCATATATCGGTGTCAAGATAGCACCAATTATTTTAGCAACTGTAAACATTAATGTTACTATAACAATTGGAATTTTTAAAAAAGTTGTATAGTAATACATCAACCAAGTAGTCACTAAAGTTGCCATAACATTTGAAAGTTGAAAGGCTGAAAAGCCTAATTTTCGCCACATTGGAATTTTTCCAACGTTTTTATTATTATTCATCTTAATGCCTTTCTTTACACAACTTAATCGTGTCATACATAATTAGTCCATTCGTAGAAATAGAAATTTTATTATGCTTTTTCAAATACAGTGCTGGAACTTCTATATTTAAGAAATGATATCGTCCACTTAACATAGACGACCGATAACCTGAGCGATCATTTTCATAATGCTTCTTCATCAAATGACGATCATTTAATTCAATAAAAATATCCTCACCATCATTTTTAGTCATTTGTTTTTGTGTTACACCAGCAAAACTAAATTGTAAATTTAAATTTTTAGACAAATAGTGTTTATCAAGATTAAAATAAATATTCCATACACCTTTATCATTTTGTAAATAATACCAATCGTCCTTTTTTCCCACATGATAACTTAGATTATCAGGTACTAAATTCATCCACATATAGTTTCTTAATTGATTACTAAATTTAAATCCTTTAGTGGTATGATCAGATTGACCTATTTGCCAAATAGTTTGGTTTTTATTATTAATTTGAAATATACCTAAATCTTGACTTTGATTGGACTTAACCCATACTTTACCTAATTGATGATTCTCAAGATCATCGCCACTTTGAGCATAACAAGAAAGATAATACTCACCAGGTCTAATATTTTTAAACATAAATTTATTTTTTTCATCAGTTAAACAATAATATGTAAAACCATCATGTTGCTCTAAAACAGGAATATCTTTTTTGGAAGCCAAAATCATACAATATTGAATTGAAGAAGTTGTTTTTAAATCAAGTTTGCCTGAAACTTCCCCTAATGAAATTGGATAATTGCTATCTTTTACCCAAGAATATGGAAAAATATGCTTTTCTTTTTCAACACGTTTTTTTACATCACATATGCTGCCATTATTAAAATAAATAAGCCATGGTCCATAAAGCTTCTGCCAATCTTTAGAGATATAAAATTTTCCTTTACCAAAATGTTCACTAGATAAATAATTCAAAACGATACCATCATAATGAACCATTAAATCCTGATTTAACGGTCCGCCACCGTAATAACTTGTATCCGTATTAATTATCCAAACTCCTAAATCATCCCCAAATTGTCCCCAAAAATTAGTATCTTTAAAGTAACCAGCATAATCATATTTAGAATAAACTTTACTGTTTGAATACAAAGAACCCTTTAACATTTCATAAGTTTCGTCTTGTAGTTTTGTTCCTTGCATCATTTCTTTAGAAGTGGGCTGCATCCCAGTTCTAACTCCATTGAAAGCAATCGGGAATAGCTTATGATTAAAGCGATAAACTGTTCTTAATTCATCAAGTTTAACTTCTTTATGTACATTGTTTTTAGCTTTTACAAAAGAATAAATTACAGGATCATTTTTCATCATAATAAAGTGATAAGCTATCTCTAAAACATTTTTATTATCAGTGAAAACAATATGTAATAATTCTTGATCTGCTTTAATTATTTTGAAATTATTAGGATTAATTCGAATAGTTTTGCCATCTAAATGATAATCACAATAGAAACTATGATTTTTATCAGGATCACAAGGTTCTCCTTGTAAATTATTAAGCAATTCTTTCCCTAAATATTTAATTGAAGTAGCAAATCCATGAAAATTAAACCAAACATCTAAATAAAAATTTTGCATTCTAATTTTATTTGGTTTATCAACTGTTAGCTTTAAATAATTTTTTTCCATATTTGTACTCCCATTTTTATAAAAAAGAAGCTAAGCAAACTTTTTATTACTTAGCTTCTTTAGAATCACTACCTATTCTCCGTTCCTGACCAGGTGTTAAATTGTAGAATTTTTTATATTGCTGAATAAAGTATGAAAGATTTCTATAACCAACTAATTCAGAAACTTCTTCAATACTCAATTCATCTCTAAAATCAATTAACGTTTTTGCCATTCTCAACCTAAATTTATTCAAGTATTCCATTGGTGTTTCACCAACTTCATTTTTAAATAATCGAATAGTATGAGGAACTGAATATCCAGCTACTAAACTCAAAGTTTGATTAGTAATTTTTTCACGATAATGTACCCTAATATACTCAATTATCGAATTATTAATATTGTTAGTAGTAAACTGAGTCTTATTAGAAAAAGCATTCTTCTTTAAAAGTGTCACAAATTTATAAACTAGTGCTGATTGATCTAAAGATGAAGGATAATCAGCCAACGAAAAGGTTTTATAGTTCTGTTGAATAAAATTTTCTAATTCTGGATCAAGACTTAAATATAATTGATAATTATTTAATTCCAAAAAAGTTTCAATTGAATCTGTTGCTGTACCTTCAAATGTTAAAAATGAAGTTAACCATTCATTATCAGAATCTGGGTAGCAAGAATATGGAACATTGGGGCGCATTAAAAATCCTTGATGTGGATATAATTTGAACTTTTTAGAACCAATTTCTATGTGTCCAACTCCTCTAGCCGTCTGTAACCAATGATAGTATTTAAAACCACTAGGACGATAAACTTTATGTTGAACCCAATTCAAACCAATATCATAAAACTTGAAAGGATAATTTTTCTCAGATTCATTAAATTCAATATTCATTAGACCATCGCTTTTTTCAACTTTATGCTTACAGTCTAATTGTATCATTTTATGATACCGCTTACATCGGATGGATAAAAAATTTTCTAATATTATCACCAATACGTGGGATGAATTCATGTCCATATTCAGGTGCTAAATATATTTGCTTTTTAGAATTAATACGATTATACGCTGCCATTTGTGTCTCTGGTGGAACTTGAGTGTCCGAACCTCCCATTTCCCACAACACTTGTGCTTTTATATTGTCAGCAAAAAATTTTATATCAATATAATCTAACATATTAAAGAATTCTGTTTCTTTTTTATGCAACGGATCACGATAATGAAACCAATAAGATAATTCGCTAAAAGCTGTTGACGAACCATATAAATAAGCCTTACGATAATCTGACAAAAATGGATACGCAACTTGTACTTTATAAATCTCTGGAACGAGCCCTGCACAAGCGATAGCCAACCCACCACCTTGTGAGACACCATGTACAAAAATTCTATTTTTATCAACATGTTCCATTTTCATTAAAATTTTAGTGGCTTGATATGTATCCAAAAATTCACGATAAAAATACAGTTTAACAGGATTCCAATTTTCAATTCCGCGAATAATCAAACCATTTAAAATATCACCATGATAGGCTTGATTATCTTCTGAAAGACCACCTTGACCGCGACAATCTAAAGCTAAGACTATAAAGCCTTCTGCTGCCCAGCCTATTTTATCCTCAAAATCACCAGCACTGCAGTGATAGCCATGAAACATTAACATTCCTGGATGAAAACCGTGTATCTTCTTCGGAATAACAAGTTGAGCGTGAACTTTTGCACCGCCAATACCTGTAAAATATAAATGATAAAAGTTAACAACGTTAGATGGAATATTAGCTTTTTTCAAAATATAATTTGTACCTAACTTATCAACATTTTTCTTACCTTTTTTTCAAAATTGATCAAAATCTTTCGGTTTTTCACCTACACCTCGATAGTCTTTAAATTTATCCAACGACGTTAACATACATTGCCTCTTTTACTTAAAAAAGTATGACCAATATTTTTTGCAAACTCTGCAAATTTATCTGGCCAATTTGTTACACACGGAACTATATCATCTCCACTTTTATGAGCTGTTTCAATTGTTCCCAGACTCAAGCCATGCCCACCTTGAGGATAAATAGTTAATTCAAAATTAATATTATTTTTCTTTAAAGCAGATGCAAACATTAAGCTATTCTCAACTGGAACTACATCATCTGTAGCTGTATGCCAAATGAAACTTGGGGGAGTTAATTCATTTACGTGTAATTCTAGTGAGACTTGATGCAACTTTTTTAAACTATTAGAATCCTTTTTACCTAACAAATTAACAATAGAAGCATGATGAGCATATTCTCCAGACGTAATAACTGAATATCCTAGTAATAAAGCGTTGGGTTTAATATCTTCTGAATTATACCCCAATTCTTTTAATAACTTTGATGACCAATAAACGCCTAAACTGGCAGCTAAATGCCCTCCCGCTGAAAAACCTGCAACAAAGATAGCATCAGGAGAAATATTAAATTTTTTAGCATTCTTTCTAACAAACTCTACTGAACTACTTAATTCAGTTAAAGCAACCGGAAAATGCGTTGGAGTTAAACTATAATTAAGAACAAAAGCTTGAAAGCCATATCCCAACATTTTAATTGCAATCGGTTCACCTTCTCGATCAGCAATTTCTTCATATCCACCACCCGGACAAATAACGATTGCAGGACGAAGACGATCTTGCGCACAAGACTCATTATCCTGAATATAACAATCTAAAACAGCATCCTTTGAAAGGGGAGTTTCAATATGTTTTTCAAAATATTGCATAATATGCCTTCTACTTTTTTAATTTGAGAATTTGATATGAAAATGCAGGCATAGTATGTTGCCCGATTTCAACAATTTCATTGTTCATATTTTTATAATTAATATTTAGATTATAATTAGATGCATGATCCGACATATTAGCTAAAAATATAAAAGTATTCTGATTATTTTCACGTTCATATTTATAAATACCATCATCCATTATAATTTGACTTTCTTTCTTAATAGGTGCAAGCAATTCATCCCAAAATGGACTCTTCATACAATTCCGTGGCATTCCACCAATATAAGTAACATTATTCTTTTGATAAGTAATTGATCGCTTCTCTGCAACTTGTGCATCCGTAACAAAACCTTTAATTGGATAATCTGTGTTAAATAAAGTTACTAAATCTTTGAATTGATCATTCTTTTCCTTTATGTGAATTTTTGCAACCGTTTTCTCTTCGCTGGACAAATATTGTATTACGTCTTTAACTTGTAACCATTCTCCTAATTTTCCTAAACCATTAATGTCTTTATGCCAATTACCCTCAATTGTTCGATCACCAGTTAATGGTCCAAGATATAATTTTCCTCCCATTTTTGTAAAATTTTTAAATTTATTTAGCAAATGATCACTTACATATCTAATAAATGGAACAAAAACGTATTTATATTTACTAAAATCATCATTTTCATTAATAATTTCTACTGAAATACCTCGTCTGGTAACAGCTTCATATATTTCTGTAAAAGTTGGACGATAACGATAAATACCGCCACTTTCCGTATTCATATAAATTTTAGTGGCATCAGAATAAACAATTGCAACTTTTGATTCTTTAATAGTTGTTGTTTCTAAAATTGGTTTTAATTGTTGAAGTAAATTTCCACCCTTAACAACATCTTTATAGCCCAAATCTGGTGTTCCGGCTTGAGTTAACACCGCACCATGAGTTTGTTCAACTCCAACCGGCTGGGCTCTATATGGCCAAAACAGAATTGAACTTAATCCGGCGGCATAACCCAAAAAGATTTCAGTTACTAAATAACCACGTGGATATGGTGGCACATAATTTCCAATAAAACCAACATGAGATGAACACGTTTCTAAAAGATAAAACTTTTTATTATCTTTCAAGTTTCGCCACAAATCTAAATTGATGTGGAAATTCCAATACTCATCAAAACGTGGATAAGTATCATAACCTACAAAGTCTAATTGATTAAATAATTCAAAGTTATCTAAATTAAAGTTCATTGAAGTGTTATGTAATATTGGAATATTTGTCTTTGCAATCAAAATTTGAATGATCCCTGAAGCAAAATCATTAACCGTATCTTGAGTAAATTTTGCAAAAGTATTTTCTAAACCTGCATTGTGAGCAAATGGCGTTTTTACAGGCATAACTACCGCATCAAAATTAGGATAACCTTCACTCCAGATATTGGTTCCCCAAGCTTGATTAAGCCGATCAATTGTTAAATATTTTTCTTTGAGCCAGCGATGCCATAGTATCTTACAAGTTGGACAAAAACATTGATCAACATGACATTTAAATTCATTATCTATCTGAATCGCTTTAACATTAGAATATTTTTTTGCAATATTAGCTATTTGTTTAGTTAATTCATAAACTTTTTTTCTAAAAATCAAATTATTAGTGCATACATGTTGTCTTGAACCATGTTCATCAATCTGACCATCCTTATTTACAATTCTTGTTTGGGGATAATGAATCGTAAACCAACGTGGCGGTGTAGGGGAAGGAATACCGAGAATAACATTAATATTTATTTTTTGGTATTTATCTAATAAGTTCTTTAGATAATTCATGTCATAATGGCCTTCCTCTGGTTCCAATTTATCCCAGAAAAATTCACCTATACGAACGGTATTGAACCCAGATTTATGAAGACTATTAATATCTTTTTCAACTACTTCATCATTCCATACTTCAGGATACATTGATGCACCATAAAAATACTCTTGCTTAGTAGGCATAAAGAAATGATGATAAAGCCATCTTGCAATAAAATTAGTAAATAACTTTTTGCTTTGTACTGACTTAAATTGCTGTTTTGTTTCTAAACCTGGAACTTGTTCTAAAGCTATTTCTTTTTCCTCATTATTTGCAGATAAATACCATGAATTAATAAAGCTATAAATATCTAAAACGGGTAAACGATAATCCTTTGACAACTTATGAATTAATAAATTATCTGTATCTTTATCATAGTATTTTTCCATTTCATCAAAATAACGACATTCTGTTGCTAAAACCACTTTAGCATCTTTCGCCATAAAAAATCTTATTTGCTTATTAAGTTCTTTCCTAACATAATTAGGATTGAAACTACGCCCCAAACCTAAAATTACGATGTCATCTTTAACTACTTTAATTTCTTGCCATTCCTTTTCAGAATTATAATTAATGAAATGGATTTCTATATTATCTTTATGTGGAAATTTTTTACTATTTAAAAAGGTTGTAATTTGGTCATCATCTAAAATAATTTTACTTTTTCTTTGAATAAAGAAAATTTTCATTTTTTCTTTTCCTCCCTTTATATTGACCGTTTTTTAGTTCTTAAATACTTATGAGTACTTTATATTCTCTGGATTATTAACTATATTTATATAGTTTTTTTACTTGAATAAATATCATAATTTGATTATTTTATTATCTTTTAAAAATATTTTGTAAAATCAATTATCTTTGTACATATAGTTATATTTATAAATATATATAGCTCCAGATCATTTTATAACCTAGAGCTATATATTTAATTATTTACTTTCTTTTTTACCTCTACGTTTGTTTAATTCATTAGTAACTTCAGAAAGTTTTTCTTTACTTAGTGGATAAGCAAAGGCGAGAATACATGCACCGATAAGTAATAAAACAAACGGAATAAGTGTACTCATTGAATACATTTTACTTAAAACATCAGCTGATTGAGTTGTACTACCAGTTGTCGTTGCTTTATAACCAATTGCTGTTAATAAAGCACCTGCGCCAAACGAATTAATAGCTTGCGCAACTTTACGGCCTAACATATTAACGCTATAGATTGTTCCGTCTTCACGAGTTCCAGTCAAATATTCATGATATTCACTAACGTCAGTCATAAATGCCCAAGTCATAATATTAAACATTGAGAAGCATAATGCACTGCAGAAACTCAAAGCTAAATAAACCCAACCGTTACTTAACTTCAAAAGATAAACTACCAAGAAAATAAAGGAAGCAATAAATAATGAAACTGAAACAACTTTCTTTTTACCAAATTTTTTAGTTAATGGAAAAGCAAATAATGAAAGAATCAAAGTATTCGCATAATTAAACAAATTAGCAAAAGATAATGCATGACTATTTTGGAAATATACAACATACATATAATTAGTCATGTAAGAAATAAATGAAGTACCTAGTACAATAAAAATTTCAGCAAGAATAAAGATAAGTAAAGCTTTGTCTTTTAAAATTCCTTTAACGAAAGTTTTCTTTTCAGCATGCTTGGGGTGTTCTACTACAATACGCTCTGTTGTTAAAGCGTACATAATAGTATAAAAAATCATTGCTAAAACAACACAGCCCAATGCACAATAGAATAAGCGATCACCAGAAAGAACTTGCTGACCATTATGAGTTGAGTAAACAATGAACGGAACAACAAATCCTGTTCCTCCAGCACCCAAGGCTGAACCGATATTTCTAAAAATTGATAATGAATCACGATCATCAGGATCATTACTTAATACTGAAGCTAAAGTTCCGTATGGAATATTAAAACTTGATAAACAAGCAATATAAAACATGTTAGCAATAAACCAATATGCAACTTTAGCTCCCAATGCCCATTGCCGAATAAATGGTAAATATATAATAATAATTGATAAGCCTAAAAACCATTTCGGTGTTCTAATCCAAGGATGAAAACGTCCTTTTTTACCTAACGGTGTTAAATCAGAAATTCTCCCAACTGTAACATCAGTAAACATTGCAAAGAAAGTAGTAACAAGCCCTACAGTAGAGAAAGTTAATGGTGAAATTCCTAAAACATTTGTACAGTAAATAGCTGAAAATGAGGCTAACATTCCCATTAACAAAGTCGTACCAAAGTCACCAAAAGCATAACCAATTCTATCCTTTAAGCCAAATTTAGGAATCGGTTTCCCACCATTAACTTTAACGGCTAGATCTTCACTTTTCCCATCCATTTATAATTCCTTCTCTCTAAAACAGAAAAACATTTAAGAATAAAAAAATACAAATATCTTAATTTATCGATTAATATGAAAATTTAATCAATATTAAGATCATTCTACTTTTTATATAATTAAGCAGTTGCCTTCTATGCAACCGCTTTCTTCAATAAATATTGTCATCTATTTAGATCATTTATAATATCATTATTTGCTCATAATACTGTTGTAATTTAATGATAAATAAACTCTTACCAGAAGAAATATCTAATATAATGATATAATCCTATTTAAATTAACATCTCAAATATATTAGTTTTTAATTTACCTATAAAAATATCTTACTCTTAACTATTTTTACAAAAATAATAATTTATTCTCTACAACCATTGATAATTCTTTTTTAATTACAAATAAACTTAACATATTATGATCTTCCTATGTAAAGTCAAGTAGAACGCGGCATTTAACTTTATGCTAAAAAGACCCAAAAGTGTTTAACTTTATGCTAAAAAGACCCAAAAGTGTTTAACTTTTGGGTCTCAATTCGAAATGATTGTGGTTTTGTTTTGGATTAATATTTCAAACAAATATATTTCACGTGGAACGTTTCGCACATGATAAAACTTATTCTTAAAGTACTTAGACAGTTTATTTCTATGTTAAATATACGTCATCATTGCAATTATATGTATATTTATAAATACACGTATCATTATATGGGTGAAGAATGCAATCGTTATAGAGTTAATACCTTCCCAACTTTACAAGCCCATCATGTTAATTAACGTATCTTTTAATTTTTTACGATTCTCTTCACTATTTTGAATACCAAATGTCGATAAAATTAAATCGAGCTGTCCACTGAACACATTATTTGCCATATTATCTACTTTATTTGGGTGATCAATATAATAAACAAAATATTCTGTTACTTGTGCTGCTAAAACTCTTACTTCTAAATCACCTAAAAATGGAGCTTTTTTAGTGATAAATTCGATCATTACGTTTTTTAGCCTAAAAGTAAAATTTAAATTCATGTCATCAATATTATCTAGAATTTTTAATTGTTTATTAAAACCAACAAAAAACTTCTTCAATGATCGATTAATTTCTTTATAACTTCGATGCTGACCTCCCCATATAGCATTTCTAGTTATAACACGTTTAAATTCTTCCAAATAATTATCTTCAATTTGTTCAACGATAGCATATTTATCAGGAAAATGTTGATAAAAAGTTGATCGACTAATCATCGCTTCATCCATCAGTTGCTTAACAGTGATTTTATTAAAATTCTCTTCTTCTAACAATTTCCAAGTAGCTTTAATAATATCTCGAGTTGTTCTCTGAAATTGAAGTGATTCTTTCATAATTATTTATTTCCCGGATAATTTATCATCAAATTATTCAATTTTTCTTTGATATTTCCACCATTCGTACTATTAATATTAATTCCTAAAATAGTTAAAAACACCGTGATTTGGCCGTCAATCATCGTTCTCGCGAAGTTTTTTACCTCATTAGTATGATTAATATAATAAACAATATATTCAACTGCCTGTGCAGATAATAATGCCAATTCGAGTTCATTTAAATTTGGAGTCGTATTACTAATATATTCGCTAATTGTCTTTCTAAGCTTATATCTAAAATTCAAATCAGTTTCGTCAATTTCAAAAAGCAATTTCAAATGTTCATTATTTTTTTCAAAGAATTCTGTAGCCTTTTTATCTATTTGATCAAATTTGAGATTGGTATCTTCTTTTTTAGATAATATAGCCATCGAATTAACTAACTTCATAAATTCTATTAAATATTGTTTTTCTACATATTCAATAATTTCATATTTATCACTGAAATGTTGATAGAAAGTTGAACGGCTGATCATTGCTTTATCTAATATTTGTTTAACAGTAATTTTATTAAAATTTTCTTCCTTCAATAGCGTCCAACAAGCCTGAATAATATCACGACTAGTCCGATGATACTGAATAGTTTTCTCCATTTCCTAATCTTTCCTTTTTCTTTTTTTATAATTCTACTATATGTTAATCGAACAAAATATTTATATTGTTCGATTAGTAAACAATATCAAAAAAATGTTCTCAACTATAACTTTTATGATTTTTTATCGGTTGTCAAAGTAGTTAATTTATTAGATTATATTAATTGTGATCACGTAATATCCATGGAATATCGACTAAATATATTTAGTTAAATCAGAAACTATGATGAAGTTAAAAGTAGTTTTATCTATCAGGTTTCCTTATTACATACTTATACTTAATATTATTTCTCAACAATTTAATATTATAATTAATCGATGAAAACAAACTGTTTTTATCGATTTTTATTTCATATACGTATATTGTATAAATGTTTAAAAAGTAATTCAATAATTTTGTTTTTTCAAGCATATCTCTATATTGATAATTATACTTATACATACAATTATCAATATAGAGATATGCAATATTATAAATAGTAAAAAACAGCGGTAGATCAACCTATCGCTGTTTTTAATAATAATCATAAAATGAAGTAGTACCTTTTATAACTTCAAAATCAGAATGCTTTTTACCCTTAATTTCACCTAATTTAAATGCTTTCTCAACACTTAAATTACCAAGAAAAATTTTAGTCCAGGCATTAATGCTCCCTTCAAAGGAAGGTTTTAAATCAGTTTTTTCAACTTTAATTTCATTATCTGTTTGAGTAAGTTTCCAATTACCAATATTCCACGGACATAATTCATCTTCAGAAACACGAATTACAAACGAACCATTTTCCACTAACTTAATTGCAGAAAAAATTTGCGAAATATTGATAATCCTGCTCATCATATATGGATAAGTATTAATAGAAAGCAATCTTTGTTCAGGAAACATATTTTCCAATCTGCTTTCTTCAGGAGTAATAATTGAATAATCCATATTAGGTTGACTCTTTTCAGCCATAAAACCTAATAATCCTTTAATCCCCTGAACATCATTTGCAAACATTTCATCTATTTTGAAATGAGTTTGATTCACGGTAAAAAACATATATGCTTCAGGTAAACCAACTCTACCAAAATATACAGCCAGTTTTCTATCAGGATAATAATCATCTAGGCGATTCCACCACCAAAACGGCCTATTTATAGTATTCCGTTCATTAGTGGTATGCATGGGAACTTCATATAACTGTGCAGCTCCATTTTGAATAATTAAATCCTGCCACTTACCTACCCTAATCTCGCCATCTTGTGGTTCAAAAATATCTTTTAAAGCTTTACTGGAAAAAGAATATTTCTTTTGATAAATAGTATTTTCAAAACCGTATTGTCTATAAAATGTTTCCGAAAAAGGCGCTAAGTTAGCAAAAGGAATATTTTGATTATGTAAATCCTCGAAAATTTCTTTCATTAACTTGCTTATATTTCCTTTCCCTCTCGCAAGTTTTGAAGAAGATACATAGCCAATACCTGCCATCTTAGTTCGTTCTCTAAAAACACGACAATCAAACTGATTAACCATAATGTAGCTCTCTAAATTATGGTCATTAACAATTCCATACCCATCACTATGATTATATCTAGTCATAAAATTGTTATTTTGTTTTAGATCTTTCTCTTTTTTAAAAGCTTCAGAAACGAGTGTAGCAACTTGATTTAAAGTATTAGTATCCTTATTTAATTTCATAATTCAATTTTAGCACTTCTTTAATTTTACAGTTATTTATATTATGTGTTATTTTAAGCGTCCTCATGTATAAATATAG
>NZ_BALY01000008.1 GCF_000615445.1 Lactobacillus hamsteri DSM 5661 = JCM 6256
GATGGAGTCTTGTCCGAGTGGCTTAAGGAGCATGATTGGAAATCATGTATACGGGTTTAATCCTGTATCGAGGGTTCAAATCCCTCAGACTCCGTTGAACTGAACGTTTTAGTTCAAGTGTTGGAGGATTAGCTCAGCTGGGAGAGCATCTGCCTTACAAGCAGGAGGTCACAGGTTCGAGCCCTGTATCCTCCATTTTTTATTTTCAATTTTGTATATTGTAGAGAAGAAGGGATTAACCCTTCTTTTTTATTATTTCGAAATTCATCTCGTGTAATAGATTAGATATTTCGGATTGAAACTTTAAGAAATCAGAAGTTCATCTTAATTTTTAGATTTAAATATTAAAAATAATTCGTTTTAAGTCTTTTCATATCAAACTTTATAAGAACTTTTAGTAAAAATAAAAAAAACGAAAAATTCACTTGCATTATCTTATTTTATCCTGTATTATAAATAACGTTGTCGGGTGAGAGATCTCGATAAAGCTTAAGAAATCAAGTTCTAAAATAATTTAAAAAAAGAGTTGACAACATCAACTTCTTAAGTTATTATAATAAACGTGCTTTGAGTTAATAAAGCAATTTGAAAGTATGACCCGTTGGTCAAGCGGTTAAGACACGGCCCTTTCACGGCCGTAACATGGGTTCAAATCCCGTACGGGTCATTATGGAGGATTAGCTCAGCTGGGAGAGCATCTGCCTTACAAGCAGGAGGTCACAGGTTCGAGCCCTGTATCCTCCATCGTTCTAAGACTACCGATTCTCGGTAGTCTTTTTTTATACCTTAGGGAGAACGAATTTTATTAATCGGTTCAGGTCCTGATAGGATCCATCGTTTTTTGATGGAGATGCCTTGTAACCGAATAGCTATTGTCTATATAGGGGGACTATTATGGAAAAACGTTTGTTTACTTCAGAATCAGTTTCTGAAGGGCATCCAGATAAGGTTGCTGACCAAATTTCTGATGCCATTTTGGACGCACTATTAGAGAAGGATCCTAATTCTCATGTAGCCTGCGAAACCATTGTTACTACAGGTATGGTTTACGTATTTGGTGAAATTTCAACTAATGCTTATGTTGATATTCAAAATGTTGTGCGTAAGACCGTTCTTAAAATTGGTTATGATCGTCCAGAATTGGGTTTTGACGGAAATAACTGTGCAGTATTGGTAGATATTGATGAACAATCTCCAGATATTGCCGGCGGTGTTGATGAATCTTTAGAAATGAGAGAAAACTCATCAAATAAAGATAAATTAGATCAAATTGGTGCTGGTGATCAAGGCTTGATGTTTGGTTTTGCTATTAAGGAAACACCAGAATTAATGCCATTGCCAATTTCACTTTCTCACCGCTTGATGAGAAGAGTGGCTTCACTTAGAAAAGATGGTACACTTGATTGGCTTCGTCCAGATGCTAAGGCGCAAGTTACTGTTGAATATGATGAAAATGACAAACCAAAACGTGTAGATACAGTCGTTATTTCTACTCAAACTGATGCGGAAGTTTCTAATGAAGAAATTCGTCGTGCAATGATTGATTTGGTCATTAAGGAAGTTATTCCTGCAAAATACTTAGATGATGAAACTAAGTATTTAATTAATCCATCTGGCCGTTTTGTTATCGGTGGTCCAAAGGGTGACTCAGGCTTAACTGGTCGTAAGATTATTGTTGATACTTACGGTGGATATGCTCGTCACGGTGGTGGTGCCTTCTCAGGCAAGGATCCTACAAAGGTTGACCGTTCAGCATCTTATGCAGCTCGTTATGTTGCTAAAAACATTGTTGCTGCAGGTTTGGCATATCGTTGTGAAGTTCAACTTGCCTACGCTATTGGTGTTGCTCATCCAGTTTCAGTTATGATTGATACTGCCGGCACTGGTAAAGTTGACGATGAGCTTTTAACTGAAGCAGTTCGTCATACCTTTGACTTGCGTCCAGCAGGTATTATTGAGATGCTTAACTTACGTCGACCAATTTATGAACAAACAGCTGCTTATGGTCACTTCGGTAGAACTGATATTGATTTGCCATGGGAAAAGACTGATAAGGTTCAAGAATTAACCGATTATGTTAATGAACACAAGTAAATAAAAAAGAAGAGGGAGTAAGTAATGAAAAAAACAAACGTGTCTATCGTCACGCTTGCAATTTTTATGACAACCTTCATGACTGCGATTGAAGGAACGATTGTGTCGACAGCGATGCCAACTATTGTTTCTGATTTAGATGGTTTGGAAATTATGAACTGGGTAGTTTCAGTTTTCTTACTAATGACTGCAGTCTCAACTCCACTCTATGGAAAACTGGCTGATAGCATTGGGCGAAAGCCAGTTTTTTTGTTTGGAATTGCACTTTTTGTAGTTGGTTCATCATTATGTGGGTTAGCTCAAAATATGATGGAATTGATTATATTCAGAGTAATTCAAGGTTTAGGGTCAGGAGCTGTTCAGCCGGTTGCCGTTACAATAATTGCAGATTTATATAAATTGCAAAAAAGAGCCAAGATGTTGGGGCTTAACTCAGGATTTTGGGGAGTAGCCTCAGTTATTGCACCACTTTTAGGTGGTTTTATTGTTCAACACCTTTCTTGGCACTGGGTATTTTATATTAATGTTCCAATTGGAATAATTGCCTTTTTATTGGTTGTATTTTTCCTCAAAGAACCGAAGCATGATTCAAAATCTAAGCTCGATTTGCAAGGTACAGTTTGGTTAATGGTTTTCTTATTATCATTAATGATCTTTTTGCAAAACTTAGATGCAAATGTCAGCTTGCTCATAATGGCTGTCTTAGGGCTTTTAATCGTTGCATCTATAATTATCTTCTTCAGAGTGGAAAAACGCGCAGAAGACCCAATTATGCCGCTCAGCATGCTAAAAAGCCGTGAGTTCTTAGCAATTAATCTAATTACACTTTTAATTTCAGGTGTTGTTATTGGGTTTGAATTCTATATTCCAACCTGGATGCAGGGAATTAATGGAACCAATGCATCTCTAGCAGGATTTGCAGTAACGCCTAGTTCATTAATGTGGATTGTTGGTTCATTCTTAATCGGTGGCATGTTAGGTCGCTGGGGAATTAAGCGAACTTATGACTATATGTTGCTGATCTTGGTATTGGCAGATCTAGCATTGATCTTAGTTCCAACTTATACGCCATTTTGGGTATTTTGTTTGATTGCTGCCTTTAACGGTACGGCCTTTGGTGCAATTACGACTGCTTCACAGGTTCGTTCGCAAGTTTTGGTAAGCAAAGATGAAATTGGTGTGGCAACGAGTTTTAATACTTTGATGAAATATCTTGGTCAAACAATGATGGTTTCGATTTATGGTATTGTGTTCAATTCAATTGTTGCTCATCATTTGTCACGGCATTCAAACCTTACCCAAGGAATGATGAATAAAATTGTTTCAGCTGAAAAGGCTAAGTCGCTTCCAGATGCTTTAATTCCACAACTTCGCCAAGTACTTCATAGCGGTTTAAAAGGAGTTTATGTTGTTTCCTTGGTAGTGATTATTATTTCAATCATCCTTAACAGAATTTATAAAGATAATCAAAAATTCTCTGATTAAGGTAAAAATAAAAGCTCAAGTTCATACGAACTTGAGCTTTTTGTTTACTATTATGATTGATGATGATTCATCATTTCTGGTTCAATGTAATAGTGATATAAGATTGAATAACCTAATAATACAAATGTAATTCCGCCTAGCCAGCCACCAACAACGTCTGATGGGTAATGAACATGTAGGAACATTCTTGTATAGCCGATAGTTAGTGGGAATAAGCACCAAATAATAACTAAGATAGTCTTCCATCCTTTGCTTTTAATTAAAAGCAAAGTTAGGATAATTAAAACGCCGAACAAAGCAGCGCTTCCGACTGAGTGACCAGAAGGAAAACTAAAACCATCTGCGTAAACTAAGTGGTGAACTGTAGGACGAGCACGTTCAACTGCATGTTTTAAAATCCAATTGTAACCATTTGCGGCTGCCATTGTACCTGCTGTGAACCAAGCATAAGCATATTGTTTAAAAACAATTAAAATAATAAATAGAATGACCGTTTCAACAACAATTGTGCTTGTGTTTCCCAAAACAGTAAAAGTTCTAGCAAAAGCAATATTAGCAGGATTGTTATTACATACAATGCCGATAATAGTTTTATCAAATGATTGAATAAACCGAGAATTGCTAGAAACGAGCATCGCCCAAACAACGTAAATTAACGTAAAGATAGCTCCAGGAAGCAGAGTATCTTTTGGCGGTCTTTTTGTATTTATCAAAAGATCTTCTCCTCTTTATCTTGTAATTTTTAGCATTTGTGATAAATTATAATCATTAACCATAAGAAAATAAAGGTCAGGAAGTAGTAGCAAAAGATATTTTTTCAGAGAGAGGCTGGTAGCTGCGAAGCCTTAAAATTAATTGCGAACTTGTCCTGCGTAGAGAAACCTATCGTTTTGCCATCCGCGTTAAGGAGCAATTAAGTGTCACATTTTATGTGGAACTTAGGTGGTACCGCGATTATTTCGTCCTATGATTTTTAGTCATAGGACTTTTTTATTTTAGAAAGAGGATTATATGTACAACCATAAAGTTGTTGAAAAGAAATGGCAAGATTATTGGGCTAAGCATGATACTTTTAAGACTGGCACAGATCCCAAGAAGAAAAATTATTATGCATTAGATATGTTCCCATTTCCATCTGGTAAAGGACTTCACGTAGGTCACCCAGAAGGTTATACAGCTACTGATATTGTTTCCAGAATGAAGCGTGCGCAAGGCTACAATGTTCTTCACCCAATGGGTTGGGATGCATTTGGTCTTCCAACTGAACAATATGCTTTGAAGACTGGTGAAGATCCAGAAGTTGTTACTAAGCAAAATATTGCTAACTTTAAAAAGCAACTTAATAAGTTGGGCTTTTCTTATGATTGGGATCGTGAAATTACAACTAGTGATCCAAATTACTACAAGTGGACTCAATGGGTATTTGAACAAATGTACAAGAAGGGCTTAGCTTATGAAGCTGAAGTTCCTGTAAACTGGTCACCAGACCTTGGTACTGTTGTCGCAAATGAAGAAATTGTTGATGGTAAGACCGAACGTGGTGGCTATCCAGTATATCGTCGTAACATGAAGCAATGGATGCTTAAAATGACTGCTTATGCTGATAGATTGCTTGAAGACTTGGATGATTTAGACTGGCCAGAACCTGTTAAGGAAATGCAACGTAACTGGATCGGTCGTTCAGAAGGTGCACAAGTTACTTTCAAAGTTAAGGATAGCGACAAGACTTTTGATGTCTTTACTACGCGCCCAGATACTTTGTTTGGCGTAAGCTACACTGTTTTAGCTCCAGAAAGCAAATTAGTTCAAGAAATTACTACTCCTGAACAAAAAGAAGCTGTTGATGCTTACATCAAGAAGATTGAATCCAAGTCTGACCTTGAAAGAACTGATCTTAACAAGGATAAGACAGGTGTATTTACTGGTGCTTACGCAATTAATCCAGTAAATGGCAAGGAAGTTCCAATTTGGATTTCTGATTACGTTTTAGCAAGTTACGGTACAGGTGCAGTTATGGCTGTTCCGGCTCATGATGATCGTGATTATGCCTTTGCTTCAAAATTTGATTTGCCAATTAATCGTGTTATCGAAGGTGGCAATCTTGAAAAAGAAGCTTTCACTGGTGATGGTAAACACGTTAACTCTGAATTCTTAGATGGGTTAGGCAATGAAGAAGCTAAGAAGCGCATGATTGAATGGCTTGAAGACCATAACTGTGGTAAGAAGAAAGTTAACTACAAACTTCGTGACTGGGACTTCAGCCGTCAACGTTACTGGGGTGAACCAATTCCAGTTATTCATTGGGAAGATGGTACCACATCATTAGTTCCTGAAGACGAACTTCCACTTCGTTTGCCACATGCAACTAACATTAAGCCTTCAGGTACTCCAGAATCACCATTAGCTAACTTGACTGATTGGGTAAATGTTGTTGACGAAAATGGCCGTAAAGGTAAGCGTGAAACTAACACTATGCCTAACTGGGCAGGTTCATCATGGTATTACCTTCGTTATGTTGATCCACACAATGATAAAGAATTAGCTGATTACGACTTGCTTAAGGAATGGCTTCCAGTTGATCTTTACATTGGTGGTGCAGAACATGCTGTTCGTCACCTTCTTTACGCTAGATTCTGGCACAAGGTTCTTTACGACTTAGGTGTTGTTCCAACTAAGGAACCATTTGAACGTTTATACAACCAAGGCTTGATCTTGAAAGACCACGAAAAGATGTCTAAGTCTAGAGGTAACGTTGTTAACCCAGATGATGTTATTGATGAATTCGGTGCAGACTCACTTAGAATGTACGAAATGTTCATGGGTCCTCTTGATGCTTCAATTGACTGGGATGACAACGGTCCAGCTTCAACTAAGAAGTTCTTAGACCGTGTATGGCGCATGATGGTTAACGATCTTGACTTAAAGGCAATTCCTCAAGAAAAGATCGTTGATGAAAATGATGGCGAACTTGATAAAGTTTATAACGAAACTGTTAAGAAGGTTACTGAAGACTTTGATGCACTTCACTTCAACACTGCAATCAGTCAAATGATGGTCTTTGCCAACGCTGCACAAAAGGCTAAATCTATTCCTCGTGAATACGCAGAAGGTTTCGTAAAACTTTTGGCACCAGTAGCTCCACATATGATGGAAGAAATTTGGTCAGTCTTTGGTCATGATGAATCAATCACATACGCTGAATGGCCTAAGTATGATCCAGCTAAGCTCGTTGAATCTACTGTAGAAATTATGGTTCAAGTTAACGGTAAGCTTCGTGGTAAATTCCAAGCTGGCAAAGATACTGATAAGGATAAATTGCAAGAACAAGCAATGGCTTTGCCTCACGTTCAAAAGTTCTTGGAAGGAAAAGACGTTAAGAAAGTTATCGTAATTCCAAATAAGATTGTTAACATTGTTGCCAAATAAGTTTAATTTTTCCTAAAATAACAAGTAGCTTCATTGTTTCTTGTTAAATAAAATATCAAAATAGATTAGTCGGTACTTTAATATGGGAAAATTGAATTAAATGGTAGAAAATGAAAATAATTTAGAAAGTAATAATACACAAGATACCTTTATAAAGGGCTCGGCGTGGATGACCTTTGGGTCGATTGCTTCTCGTATTCTAGGTGCGCTTTATATTATTCCTTGGTACGCTTGGATGGGAAATTACGGTAATATTGCGAATGCTTTAACCGCAAGAAGTTATAACATTTACAGTATTTTCATTTTAATTTCTACAGCAGGTATTCCGGGAGCAATTGCTAAGCAGGTTGCTAAATATAACGCTTTAAACGAATATGGAATAGGGCGGAAATTATTTAAGCGTGGATTGTTGCTGATGGCAATTCTAGGAATTGTTTCCGCAGCGATTATGTATTTTGCATCACCGATTCTTGCATCAAATGGTAGTCAAAGTGATCCGCGACAAGTAGCTGTAATGCGAAGTTTGTCGTTTGCGATCTTGATTATTCCAATTTTGAGTATTATTCGTGGTTATTTCCAAGGATACGCAGATATGATGCCGTCAGCTATGTCGCAATTTGTTGAACAACTTGCCAGAGTTGTTTGGATGCTTCTTACAGCTTTTGTAATTATGCAAATGCAACATGGTTCTTATGTTCATGCGGTTATTCAATCCAATTTAGCTGCGGCAGTTGGAGCAATTTTTGGGATTGGCGTCTTAGTTTGGTTTTTATTGGCTAGAAAAAGTAAATTGGATTATCTAGTTGAAAATTCTAATAATCAAATAAAAGTTTCTACTAGTAGCTTATTTGCAGAAATTATTGAACAAGCGATTCCATTTATCATTATTGATTCTGGAATTCAGTTGTTCTACTTGATTGACCAATACACATTCCATCCAATGATTGCGCAATTAGTAAATGCAAGTACAGATACAATTGAAGGTTGGTACGCATTATTTTCACTTAATGCGAATAAATTAATTATGATTATTGTTTCTCTTGCTAGTGCGATGGCAGTAACAGCAATTCCGCTTTTGTCAGCAGCACATACGCAAGGTGACTATAAGAGTATTTCTAAGCAAATCAGCAATACTCTTGATTTATTCCTTTTTATAATGGTGCCAGCATCATTTGGTATGGCTG
Source organism: Lactobacillus hamsteri DSM 5661 = JCM 6256 (assembly GCF_000615445.1). GTDB lineage: Bacteria > Bacillota > Bacilli > Lactobacillales > Lactobacillaceae > Lactobacillus > Lactobacillus hamsteri. Next base: position 8,190 of record NZ_BALY01000008.1, read on the forward strand.
CAATTGCTACGCCAATTTATACAGTCTTTTATAGTTATGATCCATTGGGTTCCAGCGTTTTATACTTGTCATCATTTACTGCAATCAGTTTAGGCTTGTTTACTGTTTTGATGGCAATTTTGCAAGGACTATCTGAAAACGGTCTTGCAATTAAGTATTTAATTTTGGGTTTAATAATCAAAGCTGTTTTCCAATTCCCAATGATTTATTTATTTAAAGTTTACGGACCGCTTTTATCTACCAATTTGGGAATGCTCATAATTATTTTCTTAGCGATTAAACACTTAGATACAAAATATCGCTTTAAGATTGGCCGGACAGGTCGTAGATTTGTCGGGATTACCGCTTTTTCAATTGGAATGTTCCTAGTAGTAGAGGCTGTAGAAAAAGTTTTAATGCTTTTCTTGAGCCCAGAACGTCGTTTTCCTGCTTTAACAATTGTTATTATTGCAGTCTTAGCGGGAGCAATTTTCTATGGCATCGTAAGTCTTAAAACGCAACTTGCACAAAAGATTATGGGTAATAAGGTTGAACAAATTTTAAATAAATTGCACATTAGAGTGTAAAAGAAAAAGCAGGACAATTGTCCTGCTTTTTTAATTTGTATTTTGAATAGTTAATAATAGAAGTTTAAAAATTAATTTGGATTAATGCATGCTAAGATGAATACACCGATTAATTCAATTGCCAAAAAAGTGCTGCCAATAATTGTTGCCATCATTTTAAAGCATCTCCTTCGAGATCATGTATGTTTCTTCACTTACAATATAACATGATTCCGTAAATAAAGGAAGCGCTTTCTTGAGTCGAAAAAATAAGATAGAATGAAGATCAGACTGTCTTATTCGCCCCTGCCAAGGAACTTAATTATAACATTTTCAATATAAGCATTGGTTATGGTTTGCTAGTAGAAATGAATATTTCAAAAATTATGATTGGCATTTTAAAATTAAGGTAACGAAATAAAGTAGAGAAGGAGAAATTAATTATGGCGAAGAATGAAGAAGTAGTAAAAAATAGTGTCTTTGGTTTTGGGGATGCTAATGATGCTTATGCAAAATACTTTATTGGAAAGAGTTATCTTAAAGGTTTAGCCTCAAGCGATGCAGCCAAGACCAATGTCTCAAATGTAACTTTTGAACCGGGATGCCGTAACAATTGGCATGAACATGAAAATGTTCAAATTTTAATTGCCGTTGCGGGAGAAGGTTGGTACCAAGAAGAAGGCAAACCAGCTCGTAAGCTTGAACCTGGCGATGTTGTTATTGTTGATCCAAATACTAAGCACTGGCATGGTGCAACTAAGGATTCTTGGTTTGCTCACTTAGCAATTATGTCTGGTGAAGGCAAGACTACTTGGTATGGTCCAGTTAGTGATGAAGAATATAACAAGTTGAAGTAAAAATAAATAAGTTAATAGGCTAGTTTTCTTTTATTAAGAAAACTAGCTTTTTTTAGAAATTATATATTAAATAAAAAAGGTCACTTAAGTCTTCAGCTAACCTAAGTGACCATAGAAATACAGATACAAATGTAATAATTTATTTAACATTCTATTTTTCAGCGTAATAGAATGCTACAAAATTATATAAGTTAATCAATGTAGGAAAATCCTACATTTATATAGTACCTTAAATACAGAATAATGACATATAAATATTATAAATAAAAATAAAGCAATTGCTCTTTTTGAAAAAATATTAATAATAGATGTGCAAAATGCCCTCAGTGCTATCTGTAATGGTAGTTTCACAAGTTTTGATAATGCTATTGTTTATGCTAAAGTGAAGAAATCGCTATCATATTTAAATATAAATCGCAAAAATGTTTCTCATCCTGTGGATAACTTAAAATTTAGTTATTCTCATTGATTTTTTACTTTTGAATTAAAAACTTGGATTATATCTAAAAAGTGGGTTATCATTAAACGCAGATATATAAATTAGAGTCGAATAAGGACGTGTTAGATTATGAGAAAGAATAAACTATTTACTGCTTTAGCAGCTGTCGCATTGTTAACGGGAACTGGAGTTGAAGTGTTAAGCAATGCTCCTGTAGCACAAGCTGCAACTAAGAAGACTACTAAAAAAGCTAAGAAGTCAAAGAAATCAAAGAAGACCTCTAAATATGCCACAATTAGTATTAAAGCTGGTGCTCCAGCATATAAGGTTACTATTAAGAATAACAAGGTTTCTAAAGTTTCTAGATTAACTAAGAAAGGCAAGAAACTTTCACTTAGAGGCGGTCAATCACCTGCAATTTGGTCAACTAAGTATAAAAAGGTAACATATTACTACATTGGTGGAAATTATGCTGTAAGAGCTAAGGATGCTAGATGTATCAGTAAAAAGAAGGTACCAACTCTTAACTCTATTATTAAAAAAGCACAAGCTAAACAAAAAGCTAAAATTGATGCAGCTAATGACACTCTTAAGGCAAAGGTAAATAATTGGCAAGCACAATTAGAAAATGTTAAGCCAAAGACTTACGCAGCTAAAACTAGCTCAGAAGCACAATATTGGACTATTGACGATAACGGTAAACTTAATCAAAATTCAAGTAAGTTGCCAAGCGGTACACAAGTAGCAGTTATTTTCAAAACTAATGATATTTTGACTAACAATAACGGTTCAGTTACAGCCTACTTTGCAACTATTAATAATAATCAACGTATTATTATTTCAGCTGATAATGTAACTTTAGATGATCAAGGTGCACAAATTCCTGACCAAAAAGCTTATGAAGCTAGTGTTAAGAATTTCAATGATATGAATACTCAGGCTAAGAACGATATTGAACAAACTAAAGCAGATTTAGAAAATCAATTAAAGAATAATTAGTTTGAAGTAATGAAAAATGGAGTCCCATATGGACTCTATTTTTGTATATAAACTATTCTTTTTTATCGAATTTTCCATCCATTACATTGCTAGAGCTACCAGATTCTGGCATAACAATAGCTGCGATGATGTAAAGCAAAGTTCCTGGAAAACAGCCAGTAAAAATAATTACGGCAGCCCCGATAATTCTTACCCAAGCTGGATCTAAATTAAAGTATTCCGCAATTCCGCCGAATACCCCAGCAAAAACTTTATTGCGTGATTTGGTTAATCTTTTTTGCATAATTATCACCTCATAACTTATTTAAATTATACTATTTTCATGAATGAAAAAGAAAAAACTAGCCTAATAGCTAGTTTTAATTATGCCCCGAAAAAGGTTCGAACTTTCACTCAGTTTCCTGAACAGCGACCTGAACGCTGCGCGTCTGCCAATTCCGCCATCGGGGCAGAATATTCACAATTCATGAATAATCATACCAAATATTTGGTAAAATGTAAGCATAAAAACTACTTTAATTAAAAAGCATAATAAAAATTAAAAGGATGGTTTGATGTTTTTTCATAAAAAAGTAAAAAAGGCAGCTATAGCGTTAGTTGCGGCTATGTCTCTTGCAGCATGTGGCGCAATGGCCGAACCTGCAATCGTTCATGCAGATGCAACTGATACATATCGTGACTCACAATTAAATTTGGATGTTAAGTCTGCAATTGCTATTGACAGCAAAACTGGGCAAATTTTATATGCTAAAAATGCAAATAAGACTTTGCCAATTGCTTCAATGACTAAGTTGGTAACTGTTTATTTAACTTTAGAAGCTATCAAGAAGAAGCAAATTTCTTGGAATACGAAAGTAGAGCCAACTCCTGCAATTGTAAAAGTAGCTGACAATACAGAATATTCTAACGTTCCTTTAAAATTAGGACATTCATATACTATCAAACAACTTTATCAAGCAACTTTAATTGAATCTGCTAATGGTGCCGCAATGTGTTTAGCTAAGGCTGTTGCTGGCAGTCAAAAGAGCTTTGTTGATCAAATGCGTGCTCAATTAAAGAAATGGCATATCAATAATGCGGAAATTTATACAGTATGTGGTCTTCCAAATGGAAACCTTGGTAAAGATGCATATCCTGGCGTAGATAAAAATGCTGAAAATACAATGTCAGCTAAGGATATGGCAATCATTGGCCAACATCTTCTTAGTGAATATCCAAGCGTTTTAAATACCACTAAGGTAGCTCATATGGCATTCAAAGATGGTAAAAAGACTACACAAATGGCTAACTTTAACTGGATGCTTAAAGGCTTATCACAATATGATGCTAATTTCCCTGTAGATGGCTTAAAGACAGGAACAACTGATGCTGCAGGTGCTTGCTTTATCGGAACAATTAAGCGTAGTGGCGCTCGTCTTATTACTGTTGTAATGGGTGCAAAGCATAAAGATGGTACTGATCCATCACGTTTTGTTCAAACTAAGAAGTTAATGAATTATATTTTTAAGCAATATAGTCCAATTGTTTTAGATAGCAAAGCAACTTTTAAGAATGCCGAAAGCGTTCATGTAGCGGACGGAAAAGATTTATCAACTAATGTCGGCTTAAAGAGTAAAACTGTTCTTTGGGATCCAATGGATGGCAAGCAAGTTGCAGCTAGCTTAACTAATAAATCTGCGAATGCGCCAATTTCAAAAGGTCAAGCCGTAACGTCATATACTTTTAAGTCAGGTAATGAAGAATTAGTTTCTCTTGATCAACCTAATGGGATGCGCGTAAAGGCACAAGCTTTGCAAAGTAATGGTAAGGCAAACTTCTTTGTAAGAATTTGGCGTTGGATTACTGGAGTAAAATAAGATGCCAGAAATTACCGATGATATTTTAAAAAAGGTTATTAAAGTCAGAGAAAGCGATAGTTACAAAGGTAAATACGGACGCATACTGTTAATTGGTGGCAGCGAGAATTATGGTGGCGCCATTATCATGTCAACAGAAGGTGCCATTAATTCGGGTGCAGGTCTTACGGCTGTTGCAACTCATTCAGTTAATCTAACAGCGCTTCATTCACGTGATCCAGAGGCTATGTATATTGATTGGCGGAATAAAAATTTATCTGATTTAATTAAAAAAATGGATGTCATCGTGTGTGGCCCAGGACTTGGTACAAGCGACTTTGCTAAAGGCATTGTTAAAATGCTCAGAGACAATGTAAATGAAAAGCAAACCGTAATTTTGGATGCCAGTGCGTTAGATTTAATTAGTGAAGATAAAAATTTAATGCCGTTAAATGCAGGGCATATCGTGCTAACGCCACACCAAATGGAATGGCAACGTGTTAGTCAGATTCGTATTCCTTTTCAAGATGATAAAGCAAACAAAGCGGCACTAAAGCAATTAGTTCCTAATGGCAATGCAACTTTAATTTTGAAATCAAATCGTACGCACGTATATGGCGAAGATGGCAATGTGTATGTAAATACTGCCGGCAATCCAGGTATGGCAACAGGTGGAATGGGCGATACTTTGGCCGGAATTATTGGAGGTTTTATTGCTCAATTTGGACCAAGTATTGAAACAATTTTGGCAGCCGTTTATATTCATTCTTTAGCCGGTGATATTTTATATAAAGAAAATTATGTGGTTAAACCTACAGAGATTTCTAAATTATTACCAAGACTGATGAAAAAGAATGCTATTAAAAGTGGAAAATGATAAAATCTGATTAGATATTCTTAAGAATCAGAGTGTGAGATAAATTAATGAAAAAGGGCGTTTTAAAAGGTGTTATCATTGCCATAGTTTGTTTGCTCCTTTGTGTATTGATTGCAAAAATATCAATTCCTAAGGAATCTTTTCGGAATGATCCTAAGCAAGCTAAGGTAAATAAAAAGAAAGATAAAAATAAAAGTACAGCTGAACTTGCTCGGCCTTATAAAGATCCAAAGGATTTAAGACCTGAAGGAAGTTGGAATAAAAAGAGCGAAGCTAAGAAGCATCCCAAGCTTGATAGTAAAAATGGCTTAGAATTACGAGTTTCTCTTAAAGGAAATCGCGTATATGTAATTAAAAATAAAAAAGTTATTTATACAATGCTTTCAACTGCCGGAAAATATGAAAATGGCAAGTCGGATACTCCTACAGGAACTTTCCATATTCAAGAAGGCAAAGGCGATACTTTCTTTAATCAAGAATTAAATGAAGGTGCTAATAATTGGGTTAGTTGGGACCCTAAAAATGAAAATGTTTATCTTTTCCACTCAGTACCTACTTCAGCCGATGGCAGTTATAATTTAAAAGAAGCTAAAAAATTGGGCAAAACTCAAGGCTCGCATGGCTGTATTCGTTTAAGCGTTCCTGATTCAAGATGGCTTATGGAAAACGTTCCAGTTGGCACCAAAGTTGTCATTAAAGATAAATAGTAAAGAAAATATTAGCCAAGTAAGCCAATACCTGCTATAATCATGCTAAGTAAAGGTTAGAAGTAGTAATAATTTTTCCTTTTTTAGCGAATCTGAGTTGGTGTAAGTCAGGTAGGAAAACTTATGAAGGCGTGTCTAACTGTTAAAATAGATAATTAAATAAGCGGATACTTTGTATCAATTAGAGTGGTACCGCGGGTAAGAACTCGTCTCTTTCTACGTTTTGTAGGAAGAGACTTTTTTTATGAAAAGGAGTAAGAAATGGACTTTAAACAAGAAGTTGTTAAGTTGATCGCAAGTCAAGTTGATCTTCCTGAAGAAAAAATTAATGCTTTGATTGAACGCCCTAAGAATGCGAAAATGGGTGACTATGCATTCCCATGCTTTATTTTAGCTAAGACTTTGCACAAGAATCCTGCAGAAATTGCCAAGGGTATTGCGGAAAATATTTCTAGTGATAATTTTGCTAAAATTCAAGCTGTTGGTCCTTACGTAAACTTTAGTATTGATCACGAAAAGCTTGTTTCTTCAACTTTGAAGAGTGTTTTATCAGAAAAAGAACATTACGGTGATCAAAAGATCGGTGAAGGTAATGTTCCAATCGATATGTCTTCTCCTAACATTGCTAAGCCAATGTCAATGGGCCACCTTCGTTCAACTGTTATTGGTAACTCAATTGCTAAGACAATGGAAAAAGTTGGTTACACACCAATTAAAATCAACTATCTTGGTGACTACGGCACACAGTTTGGTAAGTTGATTGCTGCTTATAAGCATTGGGGTAATGAAGAAGATGTTAAAAAAGATCCTATTATGAATCTTTTCCATTACTACGTAAGATTCCACAAGGAAGCTGAAGATAACCCTGAACTTGAAAATGAAGGTCGTGAATGGTTCAAGAAACTTGAAGATGGCGATCCAGAAGCTGTTAAGCTCTGGAAATGGTTCCGTGAAGTTTCTCTTACCGACTTTAAGCGTATTTACAAGGAACTTGGCGTAACTTTTGATTCATACAATGGTGAAGCTTTCTTTAACGATAAGATGCAACCAGTTATTGATGAATTGAAGGAAAAAGGCTTACTTCATGAATCACGCGGTGCACAAGTTGTTGACATGGGTGAAGATGAAAACCCAGCAATTATTGTTAAGTCAGATGGTACTTCAATCTACTTGACTCGTGATTTGGCTGCTGCTGAATGGCGTATGAAGGAATACAACTTCGTTAAAATGCTTTACGTTGTTGGTAATGAACAAGCTCAACACTTTGTTGAACTTAAGACTGTGCTTAAGAAGATGGGCTATGATTGGTCAGATGAAATCCACCACATTCCATTTGGTTTGATTACCCAGGGTGGAAAGAAACTTTCAACTAGAAAGGGTAACGTTGTTTTCCTTGATCAAGTTTTGAAGGATGCTGTTAGCTTAGCTAAGAAACAAATTCAAGAAAAGAACCCAGACTTGGCTGATCAAGATCAAGTTGCTCACGATGTCGGTGTTGGCGCTGTTGTCTTCCACGATTTGAAAAATGATCGTCTTGATAACTTCGACTTTGACTTGGAAGAAGTTGTTCGTTTTGAAGGTGACACTGGTCCTTACGTTCAATACACTAACGCACGTGCTCAAAGTGTTCTTAGAAAGGCTGCTGCAATGGGTAAGAAGCCTTCAGAAACTAATTTTGCTTTAGACGATGATTGGGCATTTGCAGTTGCTAAGGATTTAGCTGACTTCCCAAGAATTATTGCTAGAAGTGCTGATAAATTTGAACCTTCAATTATTGCTAAATTTGCTTTGGATTTGGCTAAGAAATTTAACAAATACTACGCAAATGTGAAGATCTTAACTGATGATGACAAGATCGGTGCAAGATTAGCATTAGTACAAGCAACTTCAATTGTTTTAACTGAAGCTCTTAGATTATTAGGCGTTAATGCACCTAAAGAAATGTAAAATAGCTTTTTAATTAATGAAAATCAATTAATAGCGCTTACATTTTACGGAAAGATTGTTCAAAACTTCATAAAAGGGTACAATGTCTTTGTAAGATTATTTAGGAGGTATTTTTTAATGGCTTATTTTGATAACGGTAATCAAATCTTTAAAGATGCTCGTAAGAACCACTACGCTGTAGGTGCTTACAACACTAACAACTTGGAATGGACTCGTGCAGAATTACGTGCTGCTGAAGAAACTAGAACTCCATTGTTGATTCAAGTATCAACTGGTGCTGCTAAGTACATGGGTGGTTACAAGTTCGTTAAGGACATGGTAGCTGACCAAATGGATTCAATGAACATCTCAGTTCCAGTTATTTTGAACTTGGACCACGGTGACTTTGAATCTGCTAAGGAATGCATTGCTCTTGGTTACTCATCAGTTATGTTCGATGGTCACGCACTTCCAACTGAAGAGAACTTAGCTAAGACTAAGGAAATCATCAAGTTGGCTCATGAACGTGGTATTTCTGTTGAAGCTGAAATTGGTAAGATCGGTGAAAACCAAGGCGGCGGTGAATTAGCTTCTGTTGAAGATGCTAAGGCATTCGTTGCAGCTGGTGTTGACAAGCTTGCTTGTGGTATTGGTAACATCCACGGTGTTTACCCAGCAGACTGGAAGGGCTTGAACTTTGACCGTCTTAAGGAAATTGCTGAAGCAGTTCCTGAAACTCCACTTGTATTGCACGGTGGTTCAGGTATTCCTCAAGACCAAATTGAAAAGGCTATTTCACTCGGTATTGCTAAGATTAACATCAACACTGAATTCCAATTGGCATTCCAAGATGCTACTCGTAAGTACATCGAAGCTGAAAAGGACCTTGACAAGGGCAACAAGGGTTACGACCCACGTAAGTTGTTATTGCCAGGTGCAGAAGCAATTACTGCCAAGATGAAAGAAATGATTTCTTGGATGGGTACTAAGACTATCGATGACGAACTTAAGGATGCATCATTCGACCGTAGCTCATTAAACGAAGAATAATTACCTATCTTACAAACCAAAAAGTCCTAGGATTTTTCCTAGGGCTTTTTTTGTACTTTTGTTTAGTATTTATTAATTTAAATATTGTTCTAACGTTCTAAGCACGCCATTATCATTATTGCTTGGTGCCTCATATTTAGCGATCTTTTTAAGTTTAGGATCTGCATTTGCCATTGCATAACTATAATTGGCTAGTTTAAGCATTTCTGCGTCATTCATGCCATCCCCAAATGCTATTAATTGATCTGGAGTTAAGTCGAAATATCGCAAAAAGTATTTTATTGCGTGTGCTTTATTGATTCTATACGGCAAAATATCCGCAAATTGATAGCCACTAGCTGAAACATGAATTTTGAAAGGTGCTTTTGCATTAAATTTTTGCTCAATTTCTTTAGCATCAACTTCACCTGTCAAGCTGATCATTTCTACACGTTCACTGGCAGGGATGTCATTTAAATTTCTTAAACGAATAACCGTATCTAAATAGTAGTAAACAACATCTTTTTTAAGTTCAACAGGTGCGTTAGTACTAATGTAAGTATGGTTGACGCCTTTAATAATCATTGAAACATTTGGAAAATTTTCTTGAATAAAATTGATTAAATAGATGCTGGAATAATAAGAAAAATAATGGCTATTAATAATATTGTTGTCACGAACTAAAATACTGCCATTATCGGCTATTAAGTCAATCTGGTCACGATAATTTTCAAAATCTTTGCGCAAGCGAACTAATGGCCGACCACTTGCGGCAATAAAGTGAATATTATTTTCTTTTAATTGCTTTAATATTTTTTGAAAATAGGCATGATCGTACTCATTTTTTGAATTAAGAAATGTGCCGTCCATATCAGTAACAACAGCTTTAAATGGAATTTTTGACATAAGAAATCCTTTCTAGAAATCATTTTTAGGTAGTTGAATAGTTATTCTTGAAAAAGTATAAGGCTTGATTAGAGACATCTCGTAAGCAGTTAATTGCAATTCTTCACTTTCTTTAAAATTAGGATTATAAAGCGGATCGCCAACGATTGGGCAACCAATAGCGGCCAAATGGACGCGAATTTGATGCGTCCGTCCTGTTTCAAGACTAATCTTTAGTAAGGCTGTCTTTTCGATATCGTCTTTTTCGATTACTTGATAATGAGTCACAGCTTTTAATCCGTCTTCTCTAACCATTCGCTTTCTTTGATCATTAGGATCTTGACCAATTGCAAAAGAGATTGTCCCGTTCTTATCTAAATCTTTATTTAAATTAACCTTTGCTAAATATTCACGATGAAAAGTTTTTGTAGTTAATTCACGGTTTAAAATAGGAACAACAGCAGGATTTTTTGCGACTAAAAGCAGGCCCCCTGTAAGCATATCTAAACGATGCACGATGTAGGGACTTTTTCCTAAATAAGTTGCACAATCATTCAAAGCAGTATCCGATTCGAATAAATTGGGATGAGTTTTTTGTCCTTTTTTCTTGTTTATTACTAATAAATCATCATCTTCATAAACAACATCTGGCAAATGCTTGCTTGCCGGATATTCTTGCTGGTGACTATCAACAAAATTAATTTTTAATTCAATTTTATCATTAGGATAAATCAATTCATTAAAGTTACGATATTTTCCGTTTACAGTAACTTGTTTGTTAATTCGCAATAAATGACGCCATTTTCTTGGAATCAATAAATCACGTAAAACATCAGTTACAGGTGTTGGTTTAAGTTTTTTTGGATAAATTAGTTTAAAATTATAAGTCATAATCTTGATATTTTTTAAAATATAGGCAAAATAAAATTTAATTCTTTTGTATATGTTAAAATACTAGTTGTTTTAAAAGGAGCATGTCTATGCCAGAATCGCGACAATCGCATTTTAATCAATCAAAAGATAGCCTTTGGCATCGAATTGACCAACGCTTTTTTATTGGCCGTTGGATCATTTTAATTATTTTGACATTGGTACTTTTTACTTGTAGTTATTATACGATCAAAGTAAAAACTTCGAATATTTCAAATTTAAAAGCATCTTTGTCAACAACTACAACAATCTACGATTATAAAGGAAATAAAGCAGGTTCGCTTTATTCGCAAAAGGGATCGTTTGTTGAATATGATAAAATTTCACCAAATATCTGCAATGCCGTAATATCAACTGAAGACCGTACTTTTTGGAAAAATCCGGGCTTTAGTGTGAAAGGCATGGCTAGAGCTGGATTAAGTTTAATTATACACCGTGGACAGATTGCGGGTGGTGGTTCGACATTAACTCAGCAATTAGCTAAGAATGCCTTGCTTACGCAACAACAGACTTTTTCTCGAAAACTTGAGGAATTATTCTTCGCAATTGAGATCAACCACGTTTATTCCAAAAAAGATATTTTAACCATGTATTTAAATAATGCTTATTTTGGCAATGGTGTTTGGGGCGTGCAAGATGCCAGTCGAAGATATTTCGGTAAAAATGCCAGTGAAGTCACGGTTGGTGAAGCCGCTACTTTAGCTGGGATTTTAAGAAATCCAGGTTTTTATAATCCTGTCGATCATATGGCTAATGCCTTATCACGTCGTAATGTCGTTTTGCAGCTCATGGCTGATAATGGCAAAATTACAAAAGAGCAAGCTAAAGAAGCTTCACAGCAAGGATTGGCTCTGCAAAATACATTTAGAAATAAAGATGGTTATCGTTATCCTTACTTCTTTGATGCTGTAGTTGATGAAGCAATTAATCGCTATGGTTTAAAAGAAGAAGATGTAATGAATAAGGGATTGAAGATATATACAACTTTGAATCAAAATTACCAGCAAAATATGCAAAATAATTTTGACCAAAGTTGGCTTTTCCCAGAAGGCGCAGCTGATGGGACGGAAGTTCAAGGTGCCAGCGTTGCTATGGATCCGCAAACTGGTGCTGTTCGTGGAATTATAGGCGGACGTGGAAAGCATGTTTTCCGTGGCTACAATAGAGCAACTCAAATGAAACGTCAGCAGGATCTTCAATGAAGCCGTTAGCTGTTTATTCACCGGCTCTTCAAGAAGGCTATCATTATGATTCTGAATTATCCAATAAATTACAGAAATTTGGTAAAAATGGCTATGAGCCACATAACGTTGACAACGGCTATTCAAACAAGATTCCAATGTATGAAGCTTTGGCCGAAAGTAAGAACGTGCCAGCAGTTTGGTTATTAGATAAAATTGGCGTTAACAAAGGTGTCCAATCTGTAGAAAACTTTGGTATTTCTGTGCCAAAACGCGACCGCAATTTAGCTTTGGCTTTAGGTGGGGTGTCTACGGGAGTTTCACCACTTCAAATGGCTCGTGCATATTCTGCTTTTGCCAATGAAGGCAATCTTCCTAATAGTTCCTACTTTATTACTAAAATTACTGATGCCAGCGGCAATGTTTTAGCTGCAAACAATAATCCAGGTACGCATCGAATTATTTCATCAAGCACGGCTAAAGAAATGACAACGATGATGCTAGGTGTCTTCAGAAATGGAACAGCACGTTCGGCTCAGCCAGCAGGCTTTGAAGTTGCCGGTAAAACTGGCTCAACGGAAGTGCCAAATTCATATGGCTTTGGTACTAAAGACCAATGGATTGTGGGTTATACGCCTGATGTTGTCGTTTCAACTTGGGTAGGCTATGATCGTACTAATGAGCAACATTTCATGCATGGCGTTTCGGAAACCGGTATTACTAGGTTGTACAAAGCGGAAATGGAAGGGATTTTGCCATATACTGCCAAGACAGAATTTAAGGAAAAGGCACCAAGTCAATTAATTAATCAGAATGGTTCAAGTTCAGATTGGACAAATGGATTTGGAGAAAAATTGCAAAAAGGCATCGGTTCTGCCGGAGAAAAGCTTAATGAATGGTATAATAGCGTTAAAGGCCTTTTTGGCAATTAATTTTAGAGAGGAAACATTATTTTTATGGTAAATGTTTATGATTCAGCTAACCAATTAGCAGAAGACTTGAAGAAGACCCCCGAATACACAGCATTGCAAGATGCAGTTAAGGCTGTTAAGGAAGACGAAAACAGTTCAGCAATGTTCAAGAAGATGGATGAAATCCAAGGTCAAATTATGGCTGCTCAACAAAGTGGTCAACCTTTGTCAAAAGAACTTCAAGAAAGTTATAAGGATTTAAGCGACAAGGTTCAACAAGATGCCAACATTGTTAAGCTTTTGACTGCTGAACAAGGTCTTTACAAGTTGATTGATGATGTGCAAAAGGCTTTCACTAGTCCTATTAACGATCTTTACACAGATCTTAGAAAATAAAGAGAATGAAATTTATTCATTTTGCTGATGCGCATTTAGATAGTCCATTCCGTGGGCTATCTTTTTTGCCATCTAAAGCATTTAATCAAATTTACCAAGCAGCAGATCAATCTTTAACTAAAATTGTTGATCTTGCTTTAAAAGAAAATGTTGATCTGGTTTTAATTGCTGGCGATACTTTTGATAGCAATCATCCTAGTCCGCGTAGCCAGTTGTTTTTTGCGAAAGAAATAAAAAGATTAACGGATGCGCAAATTCAGGTTGTAATGATTTTTGGCAATCATGATCATATGAAAATGACTGATTTACTGGTTGCACCAAGTCCATATTTCAAACTTTTAGGAAATAATGAAGAAGTAGAATCTGCACATTTTACCAGCAAAAATGGTTTTAATTACCAAGTTAATGGTTTCTCATATTTAAATAATCATATTACAGAAGACAAAATGTCTGAGTTTCCTCAAAATGGTGAAGATTATACTTTTGGTATTATGCATGCGCAGGAAAAAACTACTACTGCAAGCCAGAATGTTTACGCGCCATTTTCCGTTAGTGAAATAAAGGCATTAAATTATGATTACTTTGCTTTAGGTCATATTCACCTGCGTCAGACTTTAAGCGAAAAGCCATGGATTGTTTATCCAGGTAATATTCAAGGCCGTCATATTAATGAAATGGGGGCTAAGGGATGTTATTTAGGTGAGATTAATGAACAAACTAAGCAAACAGAACTCACATTTTATTCAACTAGCCCAATTATTTGGCAAGAAGTAAGCGTAACTTTAGATCAAAAACTAAGTAAAAATGATCTTCAGGATAAAATTGTGAAAAATCTCGATAATATCAAGCAATCAACCTACTTTAGCTTGCGCGTAATTGGTGCTCAATATTTAACAGAAGAAGAGATGGATTTAGTTCAAGATACTGATTTTTGGCGTAGTATTTCAATGCAACTTGCGTTTGATTCACAATTAGTTGATGTTCGTTTAGAAAGCAATAATCAGCTTCGGCTTAATGATAGCGATCAGGAAGCTTTTGAAAGAGCAGAAAACGAAATATTTACCTTAGATGAGTTAAAAAAAATAAGTAAAGATTGGGCAAATAAGAGTCAATTGACGGAATCCTTAGTCCAAAATCCTGATTTTTTAGCAGAAGTTAAAGAGTTAGCCAAGGTAAAGATGGCAAGTAAACTGAAGGGGATTAGCGATGAGACTGAAACAAATTAAAATTATTAACTTTGGTCAACTTTCAAATCTAACTTTTGATTTGCCTAGTGAAAAACTTAACCTTTTCTTTGGTGAAAATGAGGCAGGAAAGAGTACGACAGTTGCTTTTATCAAGCAGGTAATGTTTGGCTTTTATCTGCGTTCAAGTTCATCGCCATTTTTTGAAGATTATAAGCCACTGGCTCATGTATCACCTATGGGTGGGTCCCTTTTCTTCGAAGATGAAAATGGTAGTACTTTTGAATTAGAACGGTTGTGGGCTAAAGGAGATAAAACTAGGCGCGGAATTTTGACTGTAAAAAAGGATGGTCAGATTATTCCTGAAAATTTGTTTTTTGATCAAATTCAAAATATTGATGGCAATTTTTATGCTGATAGTTTCATTTTTAATCAGGATATGCTGGGGCAAGTTGCTAGCTTAAGCCAAGCAGATTTGCTGGAAAGAATCTATTATCTGGGTGCGGCCGATAGCAGCAAACTTTTGCAGATGCGAGATGATTTTGAAAAAGATGCTGGGCGATTATTTAAGAAAACGGGTAAAAAGCCAGAAGTAAATCAGCTTTTAAAACAAATTGATGATCAAAGTGAACAATTAGCTGATTCGGAAAAGCAATTTCAAGATTATGAAGAGATTGAACATGATTTTAATGAAAAGAATCAAGAACTAGTTCAAGAGCAACAAGCTTTGCAAAAATTGCAGGAAAAAGCGCAAGAATTGAGCAATATGCAAAAGCAATTGGAAAATTACAAGCAGTTGCAAGATCTTCGCACGCAAGTTAAAGATGTTGAATTTAATAGTACTAATTATCAAAAGGCACAAAATTTAATTGCGCAAGGTAAGAATTTACAAGAAAATATTACTAATTTAAAAACTCAACTTGAGCAAATAAGCGATAATCAGAATTTTGACTATGACCAAGCAAGAAAATTAGTACAAAAGCGTTCGGAATTGTTGCAATGGCAAAGCGAATATCAAAGTTGTATGCAAAAGGCTCAACAATTTGAAATTGAAAAACAGGAATTAATTAACCTAAATCCTGATCTGGAAAATTGTTTAGATTTGTCTGAAACTGAGTTTAAGCAGATGAAGAATGACTATAATAATTTGCCAAAAGATGATTCAACGGTAATTAGCGATGAGAATAATTCTGCTACAAATATATGGCTCATTGTTGGAGCGGTTCTGACAATTATTGGCATTATTTGGATGATTTCGAGTTTAGTAGAAGGCTTAATTGGGCTTATTTTAGGAATTGGTCTTTCTGCTTATGGAATAATGCAAAAAAAGAAAATTAGCCAAGAGCAGAAAAAGAAGCAACATGTTCAACAAAAGATTTCTGAACAATATCGTAACTTTGAGCAAAAATATAAATTTGATCCGCGCGATTTAGATCTTAAAAACTTAGCTAGCCAATTAAGTCGCTATAAATTGCAAGAAAGCTCTGAAAAAGCAAATACTGAACAAATGGCAAACTTAAATTCAAAAGTTGTCCAATTAGCCACATTGATCAAAAATGCGCTTAAAAAGCCAATTTCTGCCAATTTCGATGAAATGCTAAATGCAATTGATGATTTGGATGATCAAATTGATCAGGTTCGTCATTCAAATGACAAAAAAGCTGGTTTAGAAAATAATTTAACTACTCAAGAACAAAAGTTAAAAGAATTAAATTTGCAGTTAAAGGCGATTTTTGCTCATGATCATGTTGAGAAAATTGATCAATATGATAAACGCTATCAAGAGTCGCTTGCACAAACTCAATTGAGAACTAAAATTGAAACTCTTGAAAATAGCTTAAAAGATCAATTGCCACGGTTAGAAAAAGTTGCTACAAATCAAGAAAATTTTGTTCAAGAGCAAAATGAACTTGCCAATACAATTTCACAAGAAAATGCTAAAATTAATTCATTGCAAAGCGAAGTTGCGCAGTTGCAAGTAAAGATGAATAATCTTGCTGATTCAACAGTAGTTTTTGAAGCTAAGCAAAATTTGGCCAATACAGAAACCCAATTTGAAAATGCCAGCAAAGAGTACTTAGCAAGTTTATTGGCAGGAAAGTGGATTAGTCGAGCTTTAGATATTGCCTCCAATGAACGTTTCCCTAAAATGCTTGCTTCAGCTCGGGAATATTTTGAGCTTTTAACGGGCGGACGTTATATTGATCTGCAGCTTGATAAAAAAATTACGGTTGTACGTGCTGATGGTAAAAAACGTGAGGTTAAATACTTATCACGTGGCACGGCAGAACAACTTTATTTTGCCTTAAAGCTTGCCTTTGCTGAACAAATTAAGGATAAAATTAATTTGCCGATTTTAATTGATGACTCTTTTGTTAATTTTGATGATCATCGAATTGGCTATATTGAAAAATTATTGAATAAGATTAGTGAACACAATCAAGTTTTGATATTTACGGCTCAAAAGAATTTGGTTGAAAAGATGAAGATAGAGCCATTAACTTTTGAGAAAGGAAGCAATTAATGCTCAAGCGCTTGTTAGATTATAATGACGGTGAAGAATTAGATTTAGTTGTGATGATTAAAAGCTCACAACTGCGTCATACTAAAAATGATAAGCTTTTTTTGGTTTTGCAATTTAGTGATGGTTCTGGAGAAATACGCGGTAATTACTGGGATGCTGATGAATCAGATGCGGAAATGTTTTCTTCAGGTTCAATTGTTGAATTAAATGGTAAACGGGAAGAATATCAGGGCCGTCCGCAAATTAAAATTTATTCTTTGAGAGTAGTAGGCCCAGAAGAAGGTTACGATTTAAGCCAATTTGTTAAGTCTGCACCTGAACGAATTGATGACATGAAGGAAGAAATTAATAAATATGTTTTTGAAATTTTGAATCCGACATGGAATCGAATTGTAAGATATTTGCTTAAAAAATGGGATAAGCGTTTCTTTGATTATCCAGCAGGAAAAAGCAATCACCATGCTGTTCGTGGCGGACTTGCTTTTCATACTTTATCAATGCTTAGGGATGCTAAAGGCTTGGCGGATAATTATGCGCAGGTTAATCGTTCGCTTTTATATGCAGGCTGCATTCTGCATGATATGGGAAAAGTTCTTGAATTAAGTGGTTCGGTTGCTACTCAATATACTTCTGAAGGTAATTTAGTTGGACATTTGGTTTTAATCGATGAACAAATTATGATGGCTGCACAAGATATGAAGTTGGATCTTGGATCAGAAGATTTGCTTTTGCTTCGCCACATGGTTTTATCACATCATGGTAAGTTTGAATATGGTTCACCAAAATTACCACAACTTCTTGAAGCAGAGTTGCTTCACCGAATTGATGATTTGGATGCGGCTGTATATGCAATTACTAATTCTTTGCAACATACTAAGCCGGGAACATTTACTGAGCCGCTTCTTAGTCAAGATGGTAGAAGATATTATCGTCCTAAAGATGATAAGCCATTAGATAATGCCAAACATTTGGAATGAAAAATCAGATACAAAAAAGAGTTCGAAATGAAAATTCGAACTCTTTTTATTATTAAACGATTAGTTTAATTACTTGTTTAAATTGTTAGTTGATACGTATGAAGATAATACGTTCTTAAGGTCGCTATCCTTGATAGAAACGTCAGCCTTCTTCAATACAGTAGCAATAACGCTTCTCATAGTTTCTTGATCTTGAGCCATTGAAGCGTAAATTTGATCATCAATTGCCTTCTTGTGTGAAGCAAATGAACCCTTAGCTGGGTGGTTGATCATCTTGATTACGTGGTAACCAGATTGTGACTTAACTGGAGTTTCAGTAACTTCGCCAGTCTTAAGCTTGAAGGCAGAAGTCTTGAATGTTGAATCTAAAGTAGTGTCAGTTGAGTCAAATGCTGGCAACTTACCGGCTTTGTTCTTAGTTGCAGTATCAAGTGAGTACTTCTTAGCTAAACTTGAGAAGCTCTTACCATCCTTTAATTGCTTGATAATATCTTCAGCAGTTGACTTCTTAGCAACCAAGATATGTTGAACAGTAACCTTAGGTTGGTAACTCTTCCAAGCTTCTTGTTCTTGCTTCTTAGAAACTTTCTTGATGTTCTTTAAAGCAGCTTCAGAAAGTAAGTTAGTCTTCAAGTTTTGCTTGAAGCTTGATTGAGTCATACCGTTTTGTTGCAATACAGCACTAAATTGTGAACCGTATTGCTTCTTGTAGTTATTGAATTGCTTGTCAATTTGCTTCTTAGAAACCTTACTACCGTATTGTTCTTCCAAAGCACGGTTGATGATCATGTTAGCCAAAGTTGATTGACCAGCTTGTGACTTCTTCATTTCATCATAGTATTGTTGTTGGGTAATTTTACCACCCTTGTAAGAAGCAACAGTTTGGTTGCTACCATTTGAACAAGCAGTTGCAGTTAATGCGATACCTGCTACAGCAAGAACTGCAGTAGCCTTTTTCATATAACTCTTCATAAAAATAAATTCTCCACATCCTTAATAAATAAGTAACTGACAACTAATATAACATAATTTGAGTTAAAACGTTTTTAAATCTTAAGATTTCACAGAAAAATCAAACTTTCTTTAATTTTTCTTAGAATCACTGTCAGCTTCACTAATTTTTTTAGCTTGATATTCAATATTTTCCATAATATTCGCTGTGTGAGTTTGATAATTAGCAACATCATCAGAAATATCATTGATAGCTCTTTGAGCAGCGGGCATAGCTAGTTGTAAATCTTGACTGGCTTTTTTAGCCTTATTGATGCCATCGGCCAAACTGCCTGCTGCATCTTCCATGCCTTGAACGTCTTCTTTAAGTTGCTTGCCGAAGCGATTGCCATTCTCATCTTTAAGTAAAGAAAGAACAAAACCAGCAGTAGCACCAAGAAATAATCCTAAACCAAATTTATTCATAGAAACTCCTTAAAATTGTTCCTTAATCTTTTCAGCAACTTCCTTGTACTTAGCGTCGTCATATTCGTCAGCGTTGTTACGAGTCATAAGCTTGAGGCCATCACCTTCGAAACGAGGAATGAAGTGAATGTGTGAGTGCATAACAACTTGGTTAGCATCTTTACCGTTGTTGGTTGTGATGTTCATAGCTGTTACATTTGGAAAGGCCTTTTTAATAGCGTTGGCAATTTCAGGGATATATTGCAAGTATTGTTGAGCATCTTCTTTAGTGTAATCAAACAAGTTAACGATATGCTTTTTAGGAATCATTAAAGTATGACCGGGATTTACTTGAGAAATATCAAGAAAAGCCTTAACGTCATCATTTTCAAAAACAGTGTAGCTTGGAACTTCACCACGAATGATTTTACAGAATAAGCAGTCATCTACTAAATTTTTATTTTCCATAATTAAAACCTCACGTTCTGTTACTTTAGTTTATTATAGTCTTCATGCTATCATATTAATGATAAATACAGTTAAAAAAGGTAGGAAAAATGAGTTTAAAAATTGAACATTTAACGGGAGGTTATACAGGCGTCCCGGTAATCAAAGATATTAATTTAGAAATCAAGCCAGGCGAGGCCTTGGGGTTAATCGGTCTTAATGGTGCTGGTAAATCAACGACAATTAAACATATTTTAGGCTTGCTTCGTCCGCAAAAAGGCAGTATTACGCTAAATGATATTAACCTAATGCAGCAACCTACTAAATTTAAACGTGAAGTTGCCTACATCCCTGAAACGCCGGTTTTATATCCCG
This sequence comes from Lactobacillus hamsteri DSM 5661 = JCM 6256, assembly GCF_000615445.1. GTDB lineage: Bacteria > Bacillota > Bacilli > Lactobacillales > Lactobacillaceae > Lactobacillus > Lactobacillus hamsteri. The sequence continues at coordinate 28,609 of NZ_BALY01000008.1, forward strand.
AATTAACTTTAAAAGAGCATCTTGAATTAACTATGCTTAGCTATAACTTAGATGAAAAAAAGGCTTGGGATAGAGCCCATGAACTTTTAAAGATGTTCAGATTGGATGATAAGCTTGATTGGCTTCCTATTCACTTTTCAAAAGGGATGCGTCAAAAGGTGATGATTGTTTCCGCATTTTTAGCTGATACAAGCCTGCTTGTGATCGATGAACCATTTACCGGCCTTGATCCGTTGGCTGTGGCTAACTTGATTGATTTGATCAGAAAAGCTATTGCGGACGGAAAGATGGTTCTTATGACTACTCACGTCTTAGCCGATGCTCAACAAGCTATTTCCAATTATGCCGTTCTTAACAATGGAACAATCGAAATTGTTGGTAGCTTAAAAGAAATTCGTGAACATTATGGTCTTAAGCCTGATGATCCATTTGATAAGTTGTATCTTACTTTGAATAAGGTGGATCATCATGAATAATTTAGCTAAGAAGAGACTAAACGAAAATTTTAAACAGTCAGTTAAATATTTAACTTTGGTTTTCAATGACTTCTTTATTTTGGCTTTGATTTTCTTATTTGGCGCTTTAATGTTTTGGTATGCGCAGAGCATGAAAGCAATGCCGGCAAATTTATGGTTTTATAAACCATTAGTTGGGTTTGTTATGTGGCTACCTTTACTTACAGGAAAGTTAGTCACGCTAATTAAAGAAGCAGACATGCAATTTTTGTTCACGCAAGATAAGCATATGGATGAATATCTAAAGCCAATGTTTAGGTATAGTTTGATCCTGCCTTATATTTTGATTGTTTTGCTAGCGGGAATTTTATTTCCATTTGCTAGCATTAAAGCTGGAATCAAACCAAGCGACTATTTTATATTCGTTTTAACCATTCTAATATTTAAAATCTGTCAATTGCTGATTGAAGAAAATAATCTTTATTTTGAAAAAAGAATAGATATTAGCTTAGTAAATATTATTTTGCTGATTTTAACAATTGTCGGTGCATATTGGTATTGGCTTGCTTTGATAGTGGCATTAATTTCTGAAATTTATTTATTCTACAATCAAAAAAATCATCAGAAAAAGCTTTTTGACTGGCGGTATGCTGTTGAAAATGAAAAAGCGAGAAAAGATCGTGTCTATTCAATCTTTAGCATGTTTACCGATGTTGAAGAAAAGCAAGTTTCTATCAAGCGGAGAAAGTATTTAGACTTTCTTTTGCCTAAATCAATCGCTAAAGAAAATCCAAATCGTTTTTTATACAGAAGATCGCTTCTCAGAAATCCAGAATATTTGAATTTATTAGTCAGAATGACTGTGTTTGCAGTTTTGATTTCTTGGCTTGTGCAAGATTGGCGTTGGGCTTTAGGATTATCAGCTTTAGTTGTATTTTTAACTGTCTACCAATTAATGCCACTTGCCACGGAATTTGATACTAATATTATGTATCGCGTTTATCCGATTAAGCGCGAAGATCGCGGACGTGATTTAATTAAAGTATTAAATATTGCTCTTTTGATTCAGTGGCTGATCATTAGTGCTTGCTGGTTGCTAGTTTTGCCAATCGATATTCATTTATTTGAATCAATGGCTGTATTGCTAGTTTTTGCAATTTTATTAATAATTGTTTATTTACCAAATAAAGTTAAAAATTTAAATAGAAAAAGATAGGGAATAGTAAAAATGAGATTAAGAAATAAACCATGGGCTGTAAAGCTTGTTAACGATCATCCGGAAAGTGTTCTTCAAAATCCTGATCCAGAAAAGAAGATTGATTGGGCAGCACGCTTTGGCAACGATCATCCAATCGAAATTGAAGTTGGTTCTGGTAAAGGACATTTCATCACTACTTTGGCTGAAATGCATCCCGAAAAGAATTTTGTTGCTTTAGAACTTCAAACTACGGCTGCCGGAATTATTCTTAGAACCAAGCTTGAAAAGGGATTGGATAATTTACAAATCTTGCGTGGGGATGCAGCTGACATCGATTGCTTCTTTGACGAAAATACCACTGATGTCATTTATTTAAACTTTAGTGATCCATGGCCAAAGACTCGTCATGAAAAGCGCCGTTTGACCTATAAATCATTTTTGTCTAAATACAAGCAAGTTTTAAAGGCAGATGGTCATATTGAATTTAAGACTGATAATTCAGGACTTTTTGCTTATTCTGTTCAAAGCATGAACAATTACGGCATGCATTTTGACTTTGTCAGTGTTGATTTACATCATGAAAAGCCTGAAATTGTAGAAAAGAATATTGAAACCGAATATGAGCATAAATTTGCGGCCAAGGGTAATCCAATTTATGCTTTGCATGCAGATTTTAATTAAGCATATAGCTTGTAAATTTCTTATTTACTAATTACAATACTTATAAATAGTAAGTATGAGGTAAGACAAATGGAAAAAATTAAAGAATTAACCCAAGATAAATTAAAAGAAATTACTAAAGATGGTCGCGTAGTATTGGAATTTTCCGCAGATTGGTGCCCAGATTGCCGCTTTTTAGATCCATTTATGCTTGAAATTGAAAAAGACTTTTCAAGCGCAAAGTTCTATAATATTGATCGAGATGGTTCAATTGATCTCGCAAAAGAATTAAATATTATGGGAATTCCTTCATTTGTTGTCTACCAAGATGGTCAAGAAATTGGTAGACTAGTAAATAAGGACCGTAAAACTAAACAACAAGTCGAGGACTTCTTGCGGTCACTTGACTAATAGAGGAGATATAAAGTAAATGATCACTAGCATTAATAAAGAAGCTTATCCAAACACTTTGATCGTTATTTTGGCTCAAACTAACGGCAGAAGCGAATTTGAAGAAAAAGATGATGTAACTCGTGTTACTGATGAAGACGGTAATGTAACTGGCTTTAACTTTTTCAATGTAGATAAGATTATTGATTATGATAAGTTGCCTAACGGTAAGGTAAAGCTTACTGATGACCAACTTGAAGCACTTAACAAGAAGCTTGCAGAAGCTGGTTTTGATGATAAGCTTGCATATGGCAAGCCAACTTTGGTATATGGCTATGTTAAGACTTGTGAAGCTCATCCAGATTCAGATCACCTTCATGTAACTACTATTGATGTTGGTGGTGAAGAACACCAAATCGTTTGTGGTGCTCCTAACATTGCTCAAGGCCAAAAGGTTGTTGTTGCTCTTCCAGGTACTTTGATGCCAAATGGTGCACAAATTTGGCCAGGAGAACTTCGTGGTGTTGATTCATACGGTATGATTTGTTCAGCTCGTGAATTAGGTTTGCCACACGCACCTCAAAAACGTGGTATCATGGTTGTTCCAGACAGCTTTGAAGTTGGTGCAGAATTTGAACCAACTAAGTGTGACGAATTAATCGCAAGTGGTGAAATCACTTTATAATTTTGAAAAAAGAGTCTCATAGTGAGGCTCTTTTTTGTATTTTAATGGTAAAATTAAAAGCGAATATTTTGAACAATTGATTTTGGAGAAAATAATATGTTAGATAAAACAAAACAAATTTGGTTCATTGGTATTAAGGGTACAGGTATGGCATCCCTTGCTTTGCTTTTACATGACTTAGGCTACAACGTAGCAGGCAGCGATATTGAAAAATACACCTTCACTCAAGTGCCCCTTGAAAAAGCCGGCATTGAAGTTAAAAACTTCGATCCAGCTAATATCAAGAGTAATGCGGAACAAGTAATCGTTAAGGGTAATGCTTTCAAGGAAGATAACCCAGAAGTTAAGTCCTGCATTGATAAAAATGTTAAATGGCAATCATATCCAGATACTGTTGAAGAAATTGTTCAAATGCATACTTCAATTGGTATTTCTGGTACTCACGGCAAGACTTCAACTACCAGCCTTTTATCACACGTTTTAGGTGAAGTTGCTCCAACTTCATACTTAATTGGTGATGGTCGTGGTAAGGGTGTTGAAGATTCACGCTTCTTTGTTTATGAAGCTGATGAATATCGTCGTCACTTCTTGGCATATCATCCAGATTATCAAATTATGACTAACATTGACTTTGATCACCCGGATTACTTCAAGGATCAAGACGACTATACAAGCGCCTTCCAATCTGCTGCTGATCAAACTAAGAAGGCATTATTTGTATGGGGCGATGACAAGCGTCTTCAAAGCTTGAAGACAGATATTCCAAAATACACTTATGGTTTCAATGATTCTGATGATTTCCAAGCTGTTAATATTGAAAAGAGTACAACTGGCTCAAGCTTTAATGTTTTAGCTCATGGTGAAGATCTTGGTCGTTTTGAAATTCATTTGTTTGGTGATCACAGTATTTTAAACGCAACCGCAGTTATCGCTGTTGCTTATACTGAAAAGGTTCCAATGGAAGATATCAAGAAGGGCTTGTTAACATTCAAGGGTGCTAAGAGAAGATTTAGCGAAAAGGACTTCGATGATATTGCTGTAATCGATGACTACGCTCACCACCCAACTGAAATGCGTGCAACTATTCAAGCTGCTCGCCAAAAGTTCCCAGACAAGAAATTGGTAGTTGTTTTCCAACCACATACTTTCTCAAGAACTAAGAAGTATCAAAAGGACTTTGAAGAAATTTTGCGTGATGTTGACAAGCTTACGTAACGCCAATTTATGCTTCAGCTCGTGAAAAAGATGGTAATATTTCAAGTGAAGATTTGGTAGCTAATATTCCTGGTTCAGAAGTTATTGATTTAGCTAATATCGCTGATTTGACCAAGAACAGAAATTCAGTAATTGTCTTCATGGGCGCAGGTGACATTCCTAAGTATGAAGATGCTTTTGAAAAGTTGCTTTAATTAGATCTAATCAATAAAAGAAACGGCTAAAAACTGTTAAAATGGTAATTGAACATTTTAACAGTTTTTTTATTTACAGAGGAGAAATTATGGCACAAAAGAAATTACTTTTAATTGACGGTAACTCTGTGGCCTTTCGTGCCTTTTATGCTTTATATCGTCAACTTGATCGTTTTACTAGTCCTGACGGTTTGCACACAAATGCAATTTATACTTTTAAAAATATGTTGGATGCTATTTTAAAGCAAGTGGATCCAACTAATATTCTTGTGGCTTTTGATGCTGGCAAGGTAACTTTTAGAACTAAGATGTATAAAGACTATAAAGGTGGTCGCCAAAAGACACCAAGTGAATTGCTTGAACAGATGCCAGTGATTCGTGAAATGCTTGCAGATCTTGGTATTAAAAGCTATGAACTTAAAAATTATGAAGCTGACGACATTATTGGTACTTTATCAAAAATGGGTGAAGATGCTGGCTACGATGTAACGATTGTTACAGGAGACCGCGATTTAACCCAGCTTGCCTCAGATAAAGTTACAGTTTTGATTACTAAAAATGGCGTCGGTGACACGGAAGCTTATACGCCAGAACATATGAAAGAAGTTAATGGGGTTACGCCAACTGAGTTTATCGATATGAAAGCACTCATGGGTGATAATTCAGATAATTATCCTGGCGTTACCAAAGTTGGTCCAAAGACGGCTTCTAAGCTGATTCAAAAGTATGGCTCAATTGAAAATCTTTATGAACACGTTGATGAAATGAAGAAATCCAAGATGAAGGAAAATTTGATCAACGATAAAGATAAGGCATTTTTAGCTAAAAAATTGGCTACTATTGATCGTGAATCTCCTGTTGAAGTAACTTTAGACGATACTGAAATCAAAGATACCGATTTTGAAAAATTGCGCGGACTTTATGAAAAATTGGGCTTTAGAAAGTTTTTGGCTCAACTTGATCAAAATACGGATGCGCAAAGTGCTGATACTGGCGCTGAAAGTTACGAATATGTTGAATTAAGTCAGGACAATATTCATGACTTAGACGATTTTTCTGAAAAAGAAATTAGTTTCTATTTAGGGATGCTAGGTGAAAACTATCATTTGGCTCCATTTGTTGGTTTTGCTTTAAAGGCTAGTGATAAAGTTTATGTTTCTAAAGATATTGCTCTTTTGCAAGAAATGCCTTTAAAGGGAATTTTAGAAAACAAGACTATTAAGAAAAATGTCTTTGATTTAAAGCGCACTTATGTTGGTATGCATCGTTTAGATGTTGTTACTGGCGGAATAGATTATGATATGCTTCTTGCATCATATTTGGTTAACAATGAAAACAACTCTAATGATTTAGGCGAAATTGCCCATCTTTATGATGAATATTCAGTAAAGACTGATTTAGAAGTTTATGGCAAAGGCAAAAAGCAGGCTATTCCTGAAGATGATGACTTATACAAACATTTAGCTGCTAAGGTTTGTGTGATTGATAAATTAAAGCCTGAACTTCTTAAACGTTTAAAGGATCATGAACAAGATGATCTTTATGATGAAATTGAAATCCCAGTTGCTTTTGTTTTAGCAAAAATGGAATTAAGCGGTATGAAGGTTTTGCCAAGCACTTTGATTCAACTTCAAAATGATTTTGCAACTAGATTAAAAGAGTTGGAAGATAAAATTTATAAGCAAGCTGGCGAGCGCTTTAACTTAAATTCACCTAAGCAATTAGGTCATATTTTATTTGAAAAGCTTGGCTTGCCGCCTTTGAAGAAAACAAAGACGGGATATTCAACTTCTGTTGAAGTTTTAAATCAATTAAAGACGCAAAGCCCGATTGTTAGTGAGATCTTGGATTATCGTCAAATTGCTAAGATTCAATCTACTTATGTTAAAGGTCTTCTTGATGTAATTCAGCCAGATGGCCGTGTTCATACTAGATATTTACAAACATTAACAGCAACTGGTCGTCTTTCATCAGTTGATCCTAATTTGCAAAATATTCCAACTAGAACTGAAGAAGGTAAGCAAATTAGAAAAGCCTTTGTTCCATCTACTTCTGATGGTTATATCTTTTCTTGTGATTATTCTCAGGTTGAGCTTCGCGTGCTTTCACACGTTTCTGGTGATGAACATATGCAGGAAGCCTTTAAGACGGGATATGATATTCACTCACATACTGCTATGAAGATTTTCCATTTGGATTCTCCAGATGAAGTTACTTCGCTTATGCGTCGTCACGCTAAGGCTGTTAACTTTGGGATTGTTTATGGTATTTCAGATTATGGTTTATCAAAGAACTTAGGTATTTCAAGAAAACGGGCCAAGGAATTTATTGATAATTACTTTGAACAATATCCAGAAATTAAGGATTACATGGACAAGGCTGTTAAAGAAGCTCGTGAAAAAGGCTATGCAGAAACAATTATGCATAGAAGACGCTATTTGCCAGATATTCATGCTAAGAACTTTAATGTAAGAAGTTTTGCAGAAAGAACAGCCATTAATTCACCAATTCAAGGTTCGGCAGCTGATATTATCAAGATTGCAATGATTAATATGCAAAAGAAACTTGAAGAGATGCATTTGAAGACCAAGATGGTTTTGCAGGTTCATGACGAATTGATCTTTGACGTACCTAAGGACGAACTTGAAACTATTAAAAAGATTGTCCCAGAAGTGATGCAATCAGCAGTTAAGCTTGATGTACCATTGATTGCTGACTCAGGTTGGGGTCATAATTGGTATGATGCAAAGTAGGTGATTTTATGCCAGAAATGCCAGAAGTTGAGACGGTTCGTAGATCTTTAGTCCCTTTAATAAAAGGTAAAACGATTGAAAAAGTCACTTTGTGGTATCCAAAAATTGTTTCCACTGATCATCAAAAATTTGTGAATGAACTTCCAGGTAAAAAAATAATTGGAATTGATCGCTATGCAAAATATCTATTAATTAGATTGAGTGATAATTTAACAATCGTTTCGCATTTACGCATGGAAGGAAAATATCACTTAACTAGTTGGGATGATCCTAAAGATAAGCATGATCATGTGCAATTTGCATTCACTGATGGAACTGCGCTTCGCTATAATGATGTGAGAAAATTTGGCAGAATGCAGTTGGTTTTGACAGGAACGGAAAAGTTAACAACCGGAATTGGTAAATTAGGTTTTGAACCTAATTCTCCAGAATTTACCGATGAATATTTTATTGATGCCTTAAGAAAGCACAAGAAAAATATTAAAACTACTTTGCTTGATCAGACGATTGTTGCTGGTTTGGGAAATATTTATGTAGATGAAGTCCTTTGGCAGAGTAAAATTCATCCTTTGAGTGAAGCAAATAAAATTCCGCGTGAAAAAGTAGTTGCCCTTAGAAAGAACATTAATCATGAAATTGCACGTGCAATTGAAAAGCACGGAACAACCGTGCATACTTATCTAGATGCAAATGGTGAAACCGGTGGATTTCAAGAATTTTTACAAGTTTATGGTCATGCTGGCGATCCGTGTGCAAGATGTGGAACTAAACTTGAAAAAATAAAGGTAAATGGCCGTGGCACAACTTTTTGTCCGAAATGTCAGGTGGTTTATAAATGACTCTCGTTTTAGGACTAACAGGTGGGATTGCCACAGGAAAAAGTACAGCCGATGAATTTTTTGAAAAGAAAAAAATTCCAGTTATAGATGCTGACAAAATTGCTCATGGAATTTATGATATTGGTAAGCCGGCATGGAAGAAAATTAGGGATGAATTCGGCGAAGAATACTTGAATTCTGATCAGACTGTTAATCGCAAAAAGCTTGGACAACTTGTTTTTACAAATAAAAGCAAATTAATGCTTTTAAACGAAATAACGCATCCTCTTATTTTAGAAGAAATTCAAGCTCAGATTAATATTTATAAAATTAAGGCTGCATCACTTATTATTGTTGATATGCCGGTCTTGTTCGAATCTGGTGCGCAAAAATATTGTGATCAAACTTTAGTCATTACTATTCCGCAAAATGTGCAGATAGAAAGATTAATGGCAAGAAATAGTTTGACTAAGCAAGAAGCAATCGATAGAATTCATAGTCAAATGCCCCTTTCAGAAAAAGAGGCTAAAGCTACTTATGTAGTTTCTAATATTGGTACAAAAAAAGATTTAGAGAATAAATTAGAGAAATTATTATTAGAAATTGAAGCTGAGGTTTAATTATGGAATGTCCAAATTGTCATCAAAATGCTTCACGGGTAATTGATTCACGTCCAAGTGATGAAAACCGTGCAATTAGACGTCGTAGAGAATGTGAAAACTGTGGTTTTCGTTTTACAACTTTTGAAAGAGTAGAAACGGCGCGTTATTGGTTATTAAAAATGATGGAACAAGAGAACCATTTAGTCGAAAAAAAATCTTGCATGGCGTTATGGCTGCTGGTCAAAAGAGACCTATTACCAGTGAACAATTTGAACGCTTAGTTGATGATGTTGAAAATAAAGTTAGAAAACAAGGCGTTAGCGAAATTTCATCTAAAAAGATCGGACAATTTGTTATGGATGATTTGGCTAACATTGATGATGTTGCATACATTCGTTTTGCATCAATCTATCGTGAATTTAAAGACATGTCTAGCTTTATGAAGACAATGGAAGATATGATGGCTAAAAGAGAGAAGGGCAACAATTAATGTTTGAGACTGCTGATCCCAAACAGCCTTTTTATGTTTCCAATCAGATTGATCTTTATCCTAAAGATGTAAAAATTTTAATTAAGTTATATCAGCCTTTAGTCGGTGCAACAGCCGTGGCACTTTATCAAACATTAATTCAAGATTTTGATCCTTATTCGATTTTGTCTGATGCAAAGGGAATCTATACTTTGCAGGAGCAATTGGATTGTGGATTAAAAGACTTGTTTATGTCACTTCATAAATTAGAGGCTGTAGGTTTAGTACAAACTTTTTTAGTAGATAATGCCGTTAATAAGGTTCTTGTTTTTAAATTGTTAAAAGTTCCTAGTTCACAAGAATTTTTTGCGACGTCATTATTAGCCAGCTTGTTAAAGGAAAAAGTTGGGATAAGCGTTTTTCAAGAAACGAGCCATTATTTTGCTAAAGAAAATAAAAAGCGGCAAAAGCCAATAAAAAATGGCCGCGATATTTCGGCATCTTTTTTAGAAGTATTTCGTTTGCCTGGGGATGAAGCCATTAATCCATCTCAAGATGTTTTAGATGCAGAAAGCGAAAATCAAGTTCATGATATCGGCAGAGCTAAGATTAATGAGCGAGACAATATTTATTGGGATTTCATGAAGCAGCAATTTGAAATGTATCAAGTTTCGGCAGGTGAAGTTGAGCGTAAAAAGAATCAAATTCGCGGCTTAATGCAAATTTATGGCTTGAATGAGCAGGAATTTGTAGATGAAAGTTTGCCAAGTTTACATGGTAAAAATGAGCTTGATATTCATGAAATTAGCAATTTAATTGCAGAAAATTATCGAACAAGCAGTACTCGTAAGCAAATTCATCGTGAAATAAGCGAAAAGGCGCAAAATATAGCAATCCCTAAAAACTTGTCTGAAAATCAGAGAAAGCTGCTTGAAGAAGCAAATAAAAGAGCTCCAGCAGAGTTTTTGTATCGTTTAAAGGAACGCAAGGGTGGTTTTGCAAGTGCGGCAGAAAAGCAAGTGTTAAATCGCTTGCGCAATAATTATGGTTTACCAGAAGATCTAATCAATGTTTTAACGTATACTTGCTTAACCTATGATTCAATGTTGACGGCAAATTTGGCTTATCGAATTGCTAATGATTGGCTTCAACATAGCGTAACTAATTCTATTCAAGCTGTGCAATATATGGAAAAGCGTCGTCAAGGCAACTTTACTAAAAATACGCAACGGTATACTAAGCAAAAGCATGTTGAAAAGGGAACTGATTGGAGCAAGAAAAAGGCTAATACCGATAATAAGATAAATTCTGAAGAATTAAAGAATTTCTTTAAGAGCTTAGAAGATAAAAATGGAATGAAGTAGGTGAAGCAAAATGCAGCAGATTGGTGATGTAATCAATAAAATCGTGAAAAAACGTAATTTAGGAGATCAAAAGCAATTGCAGGCTGATGTTTTAAACGATCCCAAAGTACGTCAATTTTTACATGCTAATCAAAATAAAATTACTAAACAAATGGTTATTAACAGTATGACTAATTTGTTTGAATTTTATATGCAAATAAATAATGCTAACAAAGTAATGGCAGGATACCGTCCTGAGTTATTTTTGAATGGCAATGTGATAGATGTTCGCTATGCGCCTACTGAAGAAAAAATTGATCGTGAACGTGAACGAGATACTAAAAGACATTTAGAGTTGATCGATTTGCCTGCTAAATTGCACAATGTAAAGTTAAGTCAAATTGATATGACTGACGATCGTTCAGATGTGTTAGGTGAAATCCAAAGTTTTTTAACTAAATATAGTAAAGACATACATCAAAAAGGATTATATCTTTCAGGAGATTTTGGAGTAGGTAAAACTTATATTTTGGCTGGATTAGCCAATCAGGTTGCTGCAATGGGCAAGCAAGTTATTTTTTTGCATGTTCCTACCTTTATTGCCGGGTTAACAAGCCACTTTGAAGATAATAGTTTGCAAAAAGAAATTCAAAAAGTGGCTAATTGTGATTTGCTTATTCTTGATGATATTGGAGCTGAGAGTCTTAGTCAATGGTCAAGAGATGATGTATTAGGCGTAATTTTGCAAGCGAGAATGGATAATGTTTTACCAACATTCTTCTCATCTAATTTTGATATGGAAAAATTAGAGGCCCATTTTGCAGAAACCAGAAATGCAATTGATCCTGTTAAGGCTGCCAGATTGATGCAAAGAGTCCGTTTTTTGGCTAAAGAAGTAATTGTTTCTGGACCAAATCGTAGAAAAATTTAAATTCGCTCTTGCATAGAGCTTAGGAGCGCGTATAATATCAATTAATGAAAGAGACATGATCTTCTTCGTCTCAGAGAGAAAAGCCTAGTTCTGGAAGCTTTTCATTAGAAGATGACCCCGACTCTTTCTCACCGAAAATTATATTTGGTTTGGCCCCGTTATAGGTCTTATTAGAGAGGCTAGGTACGCTAGCCTGAATTTTGGGTGGAACCACGCTAATTAACGTCCCAGTGCAGTATTGCACTGGGATTTTTTATTTTGGAGGTAAACATGAGTTTTTCAATCACTTTGCCAGATGGCTCAAAGAAAGATTTTGAAGAAGCTTTAACTATTGCTGACTTAGCACATAATATTGCTACCTCACTTGGTAAAGCTGCAGTTGCAGGTAAAGTTAATGGTGAAGTTAAGCCATTAGACTTTGAACTTGATGAAGATGCCGAAGTTGCTATTCTTACTGATAAGGATGAAGAAGGTTTGGACGTTTTACGTGCAACTGCTGCATTCTTATTTGAAGCTGTAGCTAAAGAGAAGTATCCAAAGCTTCGTTTGGGTGAACATGTTGCTGATGAAGGCGGCTTTTATGTAGATACTGACAAGGAAGATCAAATTAAGATTGGTGAATTGCCAGAACTTGAAAAGGCTATGGAAAAGGCTATTAAGAACGGTGAAAAGATTGAACACGTTCGCGTAAGCAAGGCTGATCTTGAAGCTGAATACAAGGATGATCCATACAAGAGTGCGCTTCTTGCTAAAGAAGATGGTGATGTTGTTGATGCTTACAAGCTTGGCGACTTTGTTGACTTTGGTTTTGATGCTTTGCTTCCAAACACTGGCAAGATTAAGCAATTCAAGCTTTTGTCAGTTGCCGGTGCTTACTGGTTAGGTAAGTCATCAAACGCAATGCTTCAAAGAATCTTTGGTACCGCATTCTTCAAGAAGGCAGATTTAGATGCTGATTTGAAGCGTCGTCAAGAAATTAAAGAACGTGACCACAGAACTATTGGTCGTGACCTTGACCTCTTCTTTGTTGATCCTAAGGTTGGTGCAGGTCTTCCTTACTGGATGCCAAAGGGTGCTACTATTCGTCGTGCTGTTGAACGTTACATTATCGACCGTGAAGTTGCCGATGGTTACCAACACGTTTACACTCCAGTTTTGATGAACCTTGATGCTTACAAGACTTCAGGTCACTGGGCACACTACCGTGATGATATGTTCCCACCAATGGACATGGGTGACGGCGAAATGCTTGAACTTCGTCCAATGAACTGTCCTTCACATATTCAAATCTTCAAGCACCACATTCGTTCATACCGTGACTTGCCACTTCGTGTTGCTGAACTTGGTATGATGCACAGATACGAAAAATCAGGTGCCTTGTCAGGTCTTCAACGTGTTCGTGAAATGACTTTGAACGATGGTCATACCTTCGTAGCTTTGGATCAAGTTCAAACTGAATTTGCTAAGATTTTGAAGTTAATCATGGATGTTTACAAGGATTTCGATATTACTGATTACTACTTCAGACTTTCATACCGTGATCCTAAGAACACTGATAAGTACTTTGCAAATGACGAAATGTGGGAAAGAAGTCAAAAGATGCTTAAGGGTGCTATGGATGACCTTGGCCTTGACTATGTTGAAGCTGAAGGTGAAGCAGCATTCTACGGTCCTAAGCTTGATATTCAAACTAAGACTGCTTTGGGCAATGACGAAACTATGTCAACTATCCAACTTGACTTCATGCTTCCAGATCGTTTCGGTTTGACTTATGTAGGTAAAGATGGTGAAGAACACCGTCCAGTTATGATTCACCGTGGTATTGTTGGTACTATGGAAAGATTCATTGCTTACTTAACTGAAATCTACAAGGGTGCTTTCCCAACTTGGCTTGCTCCTGTTCAAGTTGAAATTATTCCTGTTAACAATGATGCTCACGGCGAATACGCTGAAAAGGTTCGTCAAGAACTTGCTAAGCGTGGCTTCAGAGCAGAAGTTGATGATAGAAATGAAAAGATGGGTTATAAGATTCGTGAATCACAAACTCAAAAGGTTCCATACACTTTGGTTCTTGGTGATGACGAAATGAAGTCAAACAGCGTTAACGTACGTCGTTACGGTACTGACGAAGAAATTTCTAAGAGTCTTGATGAATTCATCAATGAAATTGATGCAGACGTTAAGTCATACTCACGTAAAAACTAAAATATCTTGTTGACTGTTAAAGTCTAAACGAGTATACTACTACTAGTTGAGAACAAGAAGAAGCTCCCGCTTCTCGCCTAAGTTAAGTTAACCTCTAGGCTGATCGATAATTTCTGTTGATTAAAGGCGGGTGATACTTATCCCGCCTTTTTCTTGTCCTCAAATTAACACGGAGGTGAAGAGTCATACCAAGGAATTTGATTTTAAACGAAAGAATTCGTGCTCGCGAAGTTCGTTTAATCGATGCAGATGGTGAGCAAGTTGGTGTCGTTTCTAAGAGCGAAGCTTTGCATCAAGCTAGTGATGCAGGTTTAGACTTAGTTTTGATTTCACCAAATGCTAAGCCACCAGTTGCTCGAATTATGGATTACGGTAAATATAGATTCCAACAACAAAAGAAGCTTAAGGAATCCCGTAAGAAGTCTAAGACAGTTAGTGTCAAAGAAATTCGCTTAAGTCCTACTATTGAAGGCAACGACTTTGACACTAAGTTGAAGCATGTTAAGAAATTCCTTACTAAAGAAGGAGCAAAGGTTCGTGTTTCAATTCGTTTTAGAGGTAGAGCAATCACTCACAAGGAATTAGGACAACAAGTACTTGAAAAGATGGCCGAATCTACTTCTGATATTGCTAGTGTTATTAGCAGACCAAAGATGGAAGGTCGTTCAATGTTCTTGATGCTTGCTCCTAAGAGTGATAAGGACAAAAAGAATAAGTAGTTAATTGGAGGATTTTGAAAATGCCAAAAATGAAAACACACCGCGCTTCAGCAAAGCGTTTTAAGAGAACTGCTAATGGTGGTTTAAAGCGTCACCACGCATTTACTGGCCACCGTTTCCACGGTAAGACCAAGAAGCAACGTCGTCATTTGAGAAAAGCTGCTATGGTTTCACGCAGCGACATGAAGCGCATCAAACAGATGCTTTCCCAAATGCGTTAATAATTAATTTAGCAAGATAACGATATTTTAGGAGGAATTTCTGATGCCAAGAGTTAAAGGTGGAACTGTAACACGTAAACGTCGTAAGAAGGTTATGAAGCTTGCCAAGGGTTACCGTGGCGCAAAGCATATGCAATTTAAGGCAGCAAGCACTCAATTGTTTGTTTCCTACAAGTACGCATTCCGCGACCGTAGACGTCGTAAGAGCGAATTTAGAAAATTATGGATTGCTCGTATCAACGCAGCAGCAAGACAAAATGACATTTCTTACTCTAAGTTAATGCACGGCTTGAAGTTAGCTGGTGTTGAAATGAACCGTAAGATGTTAGCTGATGTTGCTTACAACGATTCAGAAACTTTTGCTAAGTTAGCAGAAACTGCTAAGAAAGCTTTAAACTAATAAAATAAAGAAAGGCGCGTGAAATACGCGTCTTTTTTTATCTCTAAATTTATCATTTTCGCTACTTTTCTGATAATATTAAATTAGTACATTAATGAAGGGAATTAGGGTATGTTATTTCGACCCAAATATACAATTGATACAATTTATCATTTAGATACAGATAAATTGCAGGAAATGGATGTAAAAGCAGTTTTTTCAGATTTAGATAATACTTTGCTTGCATGGAATAAATTTGAAACTGCAAAAGAAATGGATAAACTTAATCAACGTTTAGCTAAAGCGGGTATTAGATTAGTAGTTATTTCGAATAATAATGCAGAACGTGTAGGCAAAGTGCTGGATCCATATCATATTTCTTTTGTTGCTAAAGCAAGAAAGCCATTGCCATTTGCAATTACTGAGGAAAGAGAGCGCCTTGGCTTGAAGAAAACACAAGTGATGATGGTAGGAGATCAGCTCATTACTGATATGCAAGCTGGAAATTTAGCTGGTGTTCAAACTGTTTTGGTTAAGCCGTTAGTTGAAACTGATAAATGGAATACACGAATTAATCGTTTCTTTGAAAAGATTATTTTCTTCTTTTTAGCAATTTCACATAAGGTAACGTTTAAGGAGACTTTAAAGAATGGATGAAGATATTATTTGTATTGGTTGCGGAGCTATTTTGCAATCCGATGATCCAAAAAAGGCCGGTTACTTGCCAGCAAGTGCTTTAGAAAAGGCAAAAAATGAAGATAGTGATGACGTATATTGTAAACGTTGTTTCCGTTTGCGTCATTACAATGAAATTATGCCGGTTGACTTAAATAATGATGACTTTTTGGCTTTACTTAATTCTTTGGCCACTAAAAAAGCATTAATTGTTAATGTTGTCGACTTGTTTGATTTCTCAAATTCACTTCTTTCATCACTTAAGCGTTTTGTAGGTGATAATGAGTTTATTTTAGTTGGTAATAAATTTGATCTTTTTCCTAAAAACTCCCGTCAAAGCAAGATTAAGGATTGGATGAGACAAGAAGCAAACCGAATGGGGCTTCATCCTAAGAAGATTTTTTTAATTAGTGCTGCCCGTCAAAAAAATTTAGATGCATTAATTGAATACTTAAATAAGGCCTCTGAAGATCGTGATATTTACTTTGTAGGTATGACTAATGTCGGTAAATCAACATTGATTAATGCGATTATTGATAAAATGGGTGATATTCAAAATTTGATTACCACTTCACGTTTTCCTGGTACTACGCTTGATCGTATTGAAATTCCTCTTGAAAATGGTCACTTCTTGGTCGATACACCAGGAATTATGAGCAATAATCAATTGGCAACGCGTTTAAATCCTAAGGATTTAGAAAGTGTTTCTCCTAAAAAGCCACTAAAGCCAGCCACATTCCAATTATTGCCAGGTAATACTATTTTCTTAGGCGGTTTAGGAAGAATTGATTATCTTAAGGGTGAATCAACTAGTTTTACAGTTTATGCAGCTCGAGGCGTAACATTACATAGAACTAAAACTGCCAAAGCTGATGAATTTTACGAAAAACATGTTGGTGAATTATTAGTTCCTCCTACTGGCGAAAACTATGTCGGTGAACTTAAAGGACAAGAGTTCCATACAGACTATAAGAGCGATTTGCTTTTTGGCGGTATTGGCTTTGTAACTGTGCCAAAAGATTGCGTTGTAAAGACTTATACACCTGATAAAATTGGTTTAGGAATTCGTCGTGCTTTAATTTAGGGGTTAAAAAATGGTTAATGCAAAATGTGTTAAGAAATCTCCAATTACAAAGGTAGAACCAAAATTGCAAGAAGATCAAAAAGGACGTCAAATTGGAATTATGGGCGGAACTTTTAATCCTGTTCATATTGCTCACTTGGTTGCGGCTGAACAAGCAATGACTAAGCTACGTTTGGATGAAGTATGGTTTATTCCAGATAATATTCCGCCTCACAAGGATGCGCCACTTACATCAGCTAAGGATCGTGCGACAATGCTTGATTTGGCAACTCGTAATAATCCTAAATTTAGAGTAAAATTGTTAGAATTGTTCCGTGGCGGTGTTTCTTATACTGTCGATACGATGAGATATCTTAAAGAAAAGGCACCACAAAATAATTATTATTTAATCATGGGCAGTGATCAGGTAAACAGTTTCCACACTTGGAAAGAAGCATCTGAATTAGCTAAAATGGTAACTTTAGTAGGAATTCGCCGTCCGGGCTATCCGCAAGATCCGCAATATCCAATGATTTGGGTTGATGCGCCAGATATTCAATTAAGTTCCACTGCTATTCGTCGTTCTGTTTCAACGGGAACTTCAATTCGTTATTTGGTTCCGGAAGCAGTTAGAGAATATATTGAAGAGAAGGGGCTTTATCGTGACTAAGTTGTTTTTTAACGAAACTTATTCACCATTATCAAGTGATGAAATAATTGCTAAAGAAAAAGCTAATATGAATAATAAGAGATTCCAACATTGCGTTCGAGTTAGTGAAACATCTAGAAAGCTTGCCAAATTAAATGGTTATGATGAAGATAAAGCCGCACTGGCTGGCTTTGTTCATGATTATGCTAAGCAAGTCCCAATAGATGAATATCGTGAAGTTATTAAAACACAAGATTTTGATAAAGATCTTCTCAATTGGAACCGCGCTATTTGGCATGGTATTGTTGGTACATATTTTATTACACGTGATTTAAAGATTACTGATCCAGAAATTTTGCAAGCTGTGTGGCGTCATACTACTGCCGATACTGAAATGACAACACTTGATAAAATTGTTTTTATGGCCGATTTTATTGAACCTGGTCGTGATTTTCCTGGTGTTGATGAGGCACGTAAAATCACCTATGAAGATTTAGATGCCGGAGTTGGGTATCAACTAGCACATACTTTAGAATTTTTAATTGAAAATAGAAATAAGATCTATCCACGTACATTAGAAGCTTATAATGTATGGAGTGTTAAGAGTAAATAAAGGAGAAAAAATTTGAATAGTACAGAAGTTTTAGATTTTGCACTTAAAGCAATTAGTGACCGTCATGGTGAAGATACTGAAGCATATGATATGCGCGGTATTAGTATTTTAGCCGATTATTATGTAGTTACTAGCGCTGGCTCAAACCGTCAATTACATGCGATTGCAAATGCAATTGTTGAAGAAGCACATGAAAATAACTATACAGATTACCGTATTGAAGGTACCAGAGACTCTAACTGGCTTTTGCTTGACTTAGGGGATGTTGTTGTAAATATTTTCACGAAGGATTCTCGAGAATTTTATAATCTTGAAAAATTATGGGCTGACGGTAAGCGTGTAGAAATAAAGGAAGACTAGTTAAACATGAGCGTAGTTGGGATTATTGCGGAATACAATCCCTTTCATAGTGGACATGAGTTTTTATTAAATCAAGCACGATTACTTGCAGGCAATGATCCGATTATTGTTATTATGTCAGGCAATTATGTTCAGCGTGGCGAAATGGCAATAATGGATAAGTGGTCAAGAGCTAAAGCTGCTCTTCAATCAGGTGCTGATTTGGTTTTTGAAATGCCATTTTCTACATCTGTAGAGCCAGCTGATTTGTTTGCTTTGGGCAATATGGAATTGCTTAAAAAGCTGGGTGTAGAGACTTTAGTTTTTGGCGTCGAAGATGATAATTTGAATTTTGAGTATTTAGGTAAAAGAATTGCGGAAATTCCTCAGAAACATATGGATTTTCGTGATTATAGTCAAACTTACTCAACTCAATATAATCAAATGGTTGCTCGTGAAGTAGGGTATGAAGTTAATGCGCCTAATGCGATTTTAGGTTTAGCTTATGCTGTAGCTAATTATAATTTAGGCTCACCAATGTCGCTTTATCCAGTTAATCGAATTGGAGTTGGACATGATGATTTGTTAAAGCGCAATGGTGCAGTTCAAAGTGCAAGTGCGATTAGAAATCTTCTTTTGCATGGCGAAGATACTAGTCAATTAAAAACATGGCTTCCAAAATTAGAAGCTAAAGAATTAGCTGAACAGGAAATTTATCCTAATTGGAATTTATTGTTCCCATTTTTAAAATATCGTATTGAGTCTGAATCAGTTGAAGATTTACGTAAAATCTATCAAATGAGTGAAGGGCTAGAATACAAAATGAAGCAAGAAATCCATTTAGCACGTGACTTTACGGAATTTCTTCGCCGTATCAAATCTAAACGTTACACATATTCACGTTTGCGCCGGTTATGCTTGTATACCTTATTAAATATTACATATGAAGATATGGTAAAGAGCTTTAATCATGAATCACTGATGTTACTAGGTTTTAGCAAAATTGGCCGTCAATATTTAAAACAAAATCGAAAAGATTTTACAGTTGAAATTGTGTCAAAAGTTGATAAAAGAAATGCTAAAGATGGCTCTATTCATTTACAAGTAAGAGTAGACCGTCTATTTGAACAAATAATGCATGTTGATCAGAACTTTGGTCAACGTCCAATCGAGGTATAATATGCTTTCAATTAGTTATTTAAAGATTAAAAATAGCAACGCTCCACTTACGCATATCGATCGTGATGTTGAAGTAAGACCCGAATTTTTAGAACGTGGTAAAGATTTATTGTACAAAGTAAAAAATATTCACGTTTCAGGTGATTTCTTCTATGATGAACCATATGTTACTGGTAATTTTAAGGTTACTGCGGATTTAGAAGTTCCTTCAAGCAGAAGTTTGAAGCCCGTTGATTATCATGAAGAATTTACTTTTACAGAAAATTATTCTTTAGAAAACCCAACTAAAGATGAAATTGATGAAAATCCAGATCCAATCGTAAAAGTAGAAGATGATTTGATAGATTTGCAAACAGCTGTTGAAGATAACATTTTGCTCAATATTCCAGTTACAATATTAACTGAGGATGAAAAGAAAAATGATATCTATCCAGAAGGAAAAGGCTGGGAAGTTGTTTCTGAAAAATCATTTGAAGAAGGCAAGAAGAATCAAATCAATCCCGCTTTTGCAAAATTAAAGGTTCTTTTAGATAATGATGACAAGAAATAAATAAGTATCTTAAAGTAATCAACATTTTTTCTTAATGTTGATTACTTTTTTTTCTTGTTTTTACCCCTTTTTTAAAGTATCCTTTAATTATGAAACATTTATTAATGGTTATACGTAATCAAAATTAATTTTATGGACGGGATTGAATAAAACAATGGCAAAAATTCTTATTATTGAAGATGAAAAAAATTTAGCTCGCTTTGTTCAACTTGAATTGCAACACGAGAATTATGAAACTGTAGTTGAAAATAATGGTCGTAAAGGCTTAGATGATGCATTAAATAATGACTTTGATGCTATTTTACTTGATTTGATGTTGCCAGACTTAAACGGATTAGAAATTGCTCGTCGCGTGCGTCAAGCAAAGACTACGCCAATTATTATGATGACTGCACGTGATTCAGTTATTGACCGTGTATCTGGATTAGATCATGGTGCAGATGATTATATTGTAAAACCATTTGCCATTGAAGAATTATTGGCTCGTTTACGTGCTGTTTTACGTCGTGTTAAGATTGAAAAAGATGCACAAAACGTTACTGTTTCTAAGCAACAAATCGTTAAATTTAAGGATTTAACTATCGAAACTGCTAATCGTATTGTTCACCGTGGTGACGGTAAAGCAATTGATTTAACTAAGCGTGAATATAATTTGCTTATGACATTGATTGAAAATAAAAATAATGTCGTTAGTCGTGACCAACTTTTGAATAAGATTTGGGGACCAGAATCAAATATTGAAACAAATGTTGTTGAAGTATATGTTCGTTACTTGCGCAACAAGATTGACGCTCCAGGTCAACCATCTTACATTAAGACTGTACGTGGTACAGGTTATATGGTAAGAGATGAAGATGATGACAAGTAGTAGTCAAGCTAAGAAGAAAAAGAAAGAGGCTAAACACTCATCGTTAATTGTACGATGGGTTAGTATCGTTTCATTGACGATAGTAGTCTCTTTTGTTATTTTTTCAGTAATTATTTATTCAACAGTAAGTCAGCAAACTTTAAATCAGCAAGAGGAAACTTCTAATCGGGTAATTGTTACTTTAAACAGGCAATTGAGCCCGATTTCTGAGAAACTGCAAATTTCAAATGTTGTTCCGGCACTTTCACCAAGTACTAGACGTTTATTAAAAGGCGGCCCCAATATTAAGGATGAAAATGATGCGAATAATGCCTTTAGTGATGATCTAATTTCGTCAATTTCTAACCCTGATATTAGTGTTGCTGTTTATAATAAACACGATGAGGTGGTATTCACTAACGGAAATAATACTCCTGAATATCATGCCTTTAAGGGTGACTATCATACAGAAAAATTACAAACTGATGATGGGACAGTCTTGAAAAGCTATCAAAAGATCGTATCGAGTACAACAAATAAGGTAATAGGATATATTATCGTAACTAATCGAATGACTTACTATAATCATTTGATGAGTAATTTGCTTCGTTGGATGATTATTATTTCCGTTGTAGCAATTATTATCTTTATTTTGATTGCTTTTATCGTTGTAAGAGATGTGGTAAATCCAATTAAAGAAATGTCGAAAGTTGCTCGTGAAGTTAATGATGATCCGAATAGCAACGTTAGAATTCGCGATTTTGATCGCAATGATGAATTAGGAGATTTAGCTGTTTCTTTCAATAAAATGCTGGATCGCATGCAACGTTATATTGATCAACAAAAACAATTTGTGGGGGATGTTTCTCATGAATTGCGGACACCTGTTGCAGTAATTGAAGGTCACTTGAATATGCTTGAAAGATGGGGCAAGGATGATCCTGAAATTTTGGATGAGTCGATTAAAGCATCGCTTCAAGAAGCTGATCGAATGAAGCACTTAATTCAAGAAATGCTTGATTTGACTAGAGCCGAACAAATCGATGTTCAATATCCAAATGCGATTACTAGGGCTGCAGATGTTTTAAAACGGGTAACTAGTGATATGGCAATGGTTCATAAGGACTTTAATGTTCAACTTGATATTGATGATTTGCCGGAAGATACGATGATTCAAATTTACCAAGGGCATTTGGAACAAATTTTGGTAATTCTGATTGATAACGGTATTAAATATTCTACGGATCGAAAACAGATCAATGTTTCTGCGGATGTTACCGAAGATCAAATGCATATTATTGTTCAAGACTTTGGTGAAGGAATTTCTGAAGAAGATCAAGCAAAGATTTTCAATCGTTTCTACAGAGTAGATAAAGCTAGAACGCGTGAAAAAGGTGGAAATGGCTTAGGCTTATCAATTGCCCAAAAATTAGTTGAAAGTTATCGTGGTGAAATTAGTGTTGAATCTGTTCTAGGTCAAGGAAGCCAATTTAAGGTTGTCTTCCCAGTTCTATCATCAAAAGATGTGGAACGACTAGAAGGGAAAAATGATCTTTCCGATGATAGCGATAATTTAAAGTAAAACAAAAAGGATTTGGTTAACCAAATCCTTTTTTACTGCAGAATTCTTTTATTTATTTTTTCGATTTTGCTTACCTTGATTGCGCTTGCGCAAATCTTGATGTAATTCTTTAGCTTGAGGGTTGCTGTTTTCAGAAGAACCGCCATTGAAGAGATTATCAATATCTGCCTTAGTAACAACAACCGCAGCAGGTTTTTCTTTAAGTTCTTTAGCAACACGTGCTTTTTCACGAGGCATGATGAAGAATGTAACAATAATTTGTTGAATAATCATCATGAAGTTACCGGCTGCCCAGTAAAGAGCCAAAGCACCAGAGAAGGAAAGACTGAAGAATAATGTCATAATAGGGTTCATGAACATCATTGATTGCATAGTTTTCTTTTGTTCTTCTGGAATACCGATAAGTGAAATATAACCTTGAATTACGGCAAAAACAGTAGCGACAATTGCTAAAATAACAGATTTGCTACTTAAAGAGATTCCAAAGAATGAAGCATGTTTCAAAACGCCTGAATAGGCTACGGCTTGGTAAATACCAATCATGATAGGCATTTGAATGATAAGTGGTAAACAGCCGATACCGCCTGTTAGTGAAACATTATTTTTGGAATATAGTTCACGTTGCCAAGCAGACAATTGCATTTGTTGTTCTTGAGTAATTGGCTTGCGACGCATTCCTTCTTGAATTAATTTCATTTGAGGTTGAAGGCGAGCCATCTTTTCTTGTTGAGTAACGCTCTTCTTTTGTTGAGAAAGCATTAATGGCATTAAGATAAGACGAACAACCAAAGTAATAATAACGATTGCCCAACCGGCCCCGTTAACGCCGCCAATGGCATGTGCAGTTTTAAGCATCACGTTTTGAAGTGGCAAACTAATCCATTGGAATATCCAGCCGTAGATACCACCATGAGGTGGTGTATTGATTTTAATATTTCCTGTTGAACAACCTGTAACGATTAGCGTTACTAAAAGAACTAATGCAATTAGTCCTAAATATTTACGATATTTTTTCATTAAATCACCCGATAATTTTCTATTAACTCTTAATATAATACATGAAAACCATGCATTTTATCTACCTTTGAAAGTTTTTCTACATCAATATTTTCAATATGTGCAAATGGAGAAATATTATCAGGAAGATTGTTAATAAATTCAGTGACTTGATCCTTAGTTGCCTGCAACATAATTGTTACTGTCATATCAGGGTTATTCTTAACAGTACCGCTTAATCCTAGGCTTTGAGCATAGTTTAAAACGCTCCAACGAAATCCAACACCTTGAACAGTGCCAGAAGCAGTTAATTTCCAAGTTTCCATGTAAAATCCTTTCTTGCAAGTTTTTATTCATTCCAACTTTGATTCTACCATGTTAATTTTAGTTAATCTCGTTTAAAATGGAAACAGTAGAAAGAGGAACATATTTATGCAACAAATTAGTTCAGTTAATAACAAATTAGTTAAAGAATTAGCCAAGTTAAATAAAAAGAAATATCGTGAGGATACCGGATTATATATTATTGAAGGTTTTCATTTATTTGAAGAAGCATTAAAGGCAAATCGCAGATATCAATATCTTTTAGGTACTGAAGATGCTTTGGCTAAAGCTGAAGAAGATTATGACGTTGATTTATCAGCCAAAAATGTAATTTTAATTAATAAAGCAATTGCTCGTCATTTAAGTTCAACTAAGAATTCGCAAGAAATTTTTATGGTTTTGAAGATCTCGCAGCCAAAGGAATTTCCATTTAATTATGGTAAATGGGTCTTGCTTGATAATTTAGCCGATCCTGGAAATGTTGGAACTATTATCAGAACGGCTGATGCGGCTGGTTTTGATGGAGTGATCTTATCACCTGAAAGCGTTGATTTATATAATCCTAAGACTCAACGTGCTATGCAAGGCAGTCAATTCCATATTGATTTAATTATCAGTGACTTAGTTGATGCGATTAATCAATTTGAATCAAATGGTATTCCTGTTTATGCCAGCATGTTAGATAAAACTGCCAAAAAACTTCCAGATTTTGAACCGGTCCCACAATTAGGCCTAGTTATTGGGAATGAAGCTCATGGCGTAAGTGATTTTATTGCTAAATTGAGTGATGAAAAATTGTATATTCCAATTAAAGGTCAAGCCGAATCTTTGAATGCGGCAGTTGCAGCGGGCATTATGATTTATCATTTTGCTTAAGCAGTTTTCCTTGTTTTTAGTAAGTGAATTTCATATAATAATCTTACATCTAAAAATAATATTTAATTTGTTAGTAATACATAATGTTAAAAATATAAAAGCTATGAGGGGATCTATATGACTCAAGGAGTACAATCAAAAACAGGCTGTCAAAAACCTGAAGATTATGAACTTTGTAATCACTTTATAAACGCATTCCAAATTATTGGTAAGAAGTGGAATGGTTTAATTATTAGCTCATTGTGTGATACAGAAGATATGCGCTTCAAGGATTTAGCACGTTGCATTACAGCATGTTCAGATCGTGTTTTAGTTGAAAGACTAAAAGAATTGGAAAAAGAAGATATTGTTAAACGCTCAGTTAACAAAGATACAGGTATTATTTCTTATGGTTTAACTGAAAAAGGCGCAGAACTTAAGCCTGTTTTTGACACAGTTCATAATTGGGCTGATAAATGGGCTTAAAAAGCTTGCAAGATAAAATAAAATGAATTATCCTATTAATTAATTACTAAGATCAAGACTAGTAACATGGATTGTTTTCAGAAAGAGAGCCTTTTTTATAAGCTGAAAGAAAAGGTAAAGCATGAATTGTGAATTTCATCTTGGGAGTAGGATTTAATCAGTTCCGGTATTTCACCGTTATCGAAAACTTGAGTGTGGATATATTGTATCCAAACTAGGGTGGTACCGCGAAGCTTCGTCCCTTTTTAGGGATGAGGCTTTTTTTATTGAAAGGAAAGAATTAATGGACTTATTTGATAAGTTGAAAGAGCTCCGTCAACAAGGGCTTGATGAAATCAAAAAAGCTTCTGATGAAAAGAAGTTAAATGAAGTTCGTGTTGAGCTTGTAGGACGTAAAGGTGAATTAACCAAGATTTTACACTCAATGAAGGAAATTGCCCCAGAAGACCGTCGTGAAGTTGGTCAAAAGGTTAATGAATTGCGTGATTTATTTAACACTCAATTGAATGAAGCCAAGGATTCAATTCTTGCAGCATTAGTTGCTAAGAAGATGGAAGAAGAAAGAATCGATGTAACTCTTCCAGGTCGTAAGGCTCATCTTGGTTCAAAGCACCCAATTTATGTGATTTTGGATGATTTGGAAGCTTATTTCATTGGTATGGGCTACAAAGTAGTTCAAGGCCCAGAAATTGAAACTGATCATTATTGTTTTGAAATGATGAACTTGCCAAAAGATCACCCAGCTCGTGATATGCAAGCAACTTTCTATATTGATGATGAAGACTTGCTTAGAACTCAAACTTCAGGTGACCAAGCTCGTGTTCTTGAAAAGCATGATTTCTCAAAGGGTCCTTTGAAGATGGTTGGTCCTGGTAAGGTTTACCGTCGTGACGATGACGACGCAACTCACTCTCACCAATTTATGCAAATGGAAGGTTTAGTTGTTGATAAGCACGTTACAATGAGCGATTTAAAGGGTACTTTGGAAATGATCGCTAAGCATATGTTTGGTCAAGACCGTAAGACTCGTCTTCGTCCAAGTTACTTCCCATTTACTGAACCTTCAGTTGAAATGGACGTATCATGCTTTAACTGTGATGGTAAGGGATGTCCAATTTGTAAATATACTGGCTGGATCGAAGTATTAGGTGCTGGTATGGTTCACCCTAATGTTTTGGAAAATGCTGGAATTGATTCAAATGTATATGGCGGTTTTGCCTTTGGTTTAGGTTTGGATCGTTTTGCTATTCTTAAGTATGGTATCGATGACATTCGTGATTTCTACACAAACGATGTTCGTTTCTTAGAACAATTCCGTAAGGAGGAAGATTAATGCTAGTTTCATATAATTGGTTACAAGATTTTCTTGATTTGGATGTAGATCCAAAAGATTTAGCAGAAAAAATTACAAGAACTGGCGTTGAAATCGCCTCAGTTGACCACCCACAAGAAGGCTTGAAAAAGTTAGTTGTAGGTCATGTTCTTGATTGTGATGGTGTTGAAGGTACTCACCTTCACTTAACTCATGTTGATGTTGGCGAAGATGAACCTTTGCAAATTGTCTGCGGTGCCCCTAATGTTGCAGCAGGCGAAGATGTTATTGTTGCTCTTCACGGTGCTCGTATTGCGGGTAATGAAAAGATTAAAAAGGGTAAAATCCGTGGTATGGAAAGTTACGGCATGATCTGTGGCTTGCAAGAAATTGGTTTTGCCGATAGTGTTGTTCCTGAAAAGTACGCAGATGGAATTTTTGTTTTCCCAGAAGATGCGGATGTTAAGCCTGGCGACGATGTATATCATGCTTTAGGTATGGATGATTACATTTTAGACTTTGATATCACGCCTAACCGTGCTGATACTTTATCAATGGAAGGCTCAGCTTATGAAGTTGGTGCAATTGTTGATCAAAAGCCTAAGATTGAAGACGTTGTATTAAAAGAAGATGGCCCTGACTGGACTTCAGAGCTTAATGCAGAAGTTGATGAAAAGTTAGCTCCAAAATACTACTTAAGAAAAGTTTCTGGCGTTAAAATTAGCGAGAGTCCATTATGGATGCAAAGACGTCTTTGGAATGCTGGTATTCGTCCAATTAATAATGTTGTGGATGTTACTAACTATGTAATGCTTTTGACTGGTCAACCAATGCACGCTTATGATGCAAGAACTTTTAAGGATGGCAAGCTTGTAGTTAGAAAAGCTGAAAAGGGTGAAAAGCTTACTCTTCTTAATGATAAGGAAGTTGAACTTGATCCAAACGATATTATTATTACTGATGGCAAGGAACCTGTAATGATGGCTGGTGTCATGGGTGGCAAGAATTCAGAAGTTGAAGACGATACAACTGACGTGATTTTGGAATCAGCTGTCTTTGACGGAACTTTGGTACGTAAAGCAGCTCTTCGTCACGCAAACAGAACCGAAGCTTCAAGTCGTTTTGAAAAGGGCATTAACTGGGACAATACTCAAAAAGCTCTTGATATGGCAGCACTTCTTCTTAGAAATGATGCAAACGGAACTATTAATGAAGGCGAAATTAAAGCAACAGATGCTCAAAGAAAGCCTGCTGTTGTTAAGACTACAATTTCATACATTAATAAAGTTTTAGGTACAGAATTATCAAACGATGAAATGGTTAAGATTTTTGATCGTTTGAACTTTGAAACTGAAGTTGATGGTGATGACTTAACTGTTACTGTTCCTAACAGAAGATGGGATATTGCTATTCCAGCCGACTTGGTTGAAGAAGTTGGTCGTATTTATGGTTATGATAATTTGAAGTCAACTCAACCATTAGTTGCGGAAACTCATGGAGGCTATTCAGAAGCCGAAACCAAGATGCGTCGCCTTAAGAAGATCGTTGAAGGTCAAGGCATGATGGAAGCAATTTCTTACTCATTGACTTCACCTGAAAAGGCTGTTCGTTACACTATGGATCCTAAGGCAACTGTTCAAGTTCAAATGCCACTTAACTCAAGTCGTTCAACTATGCGTGAAAACTTGATGACAGGATTGGTTGATGCAGCAAGCTACAACATGGCACGTAAGCAAAATCAATTGGCATTCTTTGAACAAGGCCGCGTTTATGATCATGATGGTGGAACTTTCAATGAACATGAACACTTAGCAACTTTATACGCAGGCAATACTTTTGAAGATAATTGGCAACACCAAACTCAAAAGATTGACTTCTACTTTGTTAAGGGTCAACTTGAAGATTTATTTGAAGCTGTTGGTATTGATGAAAGCAAGATCGAATACAAGGCTGCAGAAATTGATGGTATGCACCCAACTCGTACAGCTGCAATTTACTTAGACAAAGAATACATTGGTATGATCGGTATGATTGCTCATGCTGTAACTATGGCTGATAAGGCTCTTCGTGGTTCAGAACTCTATGGTTATGAATTAGATCTTGATAAATTAGATGCTCATATTCAGAAGGGTATGACTGCTAAGCCAGCACCTAAGTTCCCAGCTATTGAACGTGATTTGTCAATCTTAGTAAATAAAGATGACAGCAATCGTGATGTAGAAAACGTCATTCGTGCTAATGCTGGCAAATACTTGGTAAATCTTAAGGTTATCGATGTTTATGCAGGTAGCCATATTGAACCAGGCAAGAAGAGTTTGGCTTACAATTTAACCTTCTTGAATGAAAAAGATACTTTAACTGATGAAGTTGTTAACAAGGCAATGGATAAGGTTATGGCAGCCCTTAAGGATGATTTAAACGCAAAAATCCGTTAAAGGTTGACTTTAATCGTATAAACCAATATCATTGATCATTGCATAAGAGATTAATTTTAATTGCTAAGGAGTATAGCTATGGCAGAAAAATCATTTCCAATGACTGCTGAAGGTAAAGAAAAACTTGAAGCAGAATTAAAAGACTTAAAGTTAGTTAAGCGTCCAGAAGTTATTAAAAGAATAAAGGTTGCACGTTCATTTGGTGACTTATCAGAAAACTCAGAATACGATGCAGCTAAGGATGAACAAAGTCACTTAGAAGATAGAATTGCGCAAGTTGAAGAAATGCTTAAGTATGCGCAAGTTGTTGATGCAGACTCTGTTGATCCAAACGAAGTTGCTGTTGGTAAGACAATTACCTATACTGAAGTTGGTGAAGATGATCCTGAAACTTACACTATCGTAGGTAGTGATGAATCAGATCCTTTGAATGGTAAGATTTCAAACGATTCACCAATCGCTCAAGCTTTGCTTGGCAAGAAGAAGGGTGAAACAGTTACAATCACTACTCCTGGTGGCAAGTTTGACGTTGTAATTAACAAGGTTGAAGCTTAATTAAAAAAGATCAGGGTAAATCCTGATCTTTTTTGTTTAGAGAGGTTTTAAAATGAGAAAAATTGGAATTATCGGCATGGGTCATGTAGGTGCAACTGTTGCTTATACCTTGTTTACTCATGGAATTGCAGATGAATTAGTTTTAATTGATAAAGACGAAGATAAAGTAACTGCTGAATACAATGATTTGCACGATACTTTAGCAAGAAATAATACTTTTGTTAATGTAAGAATGCAAGATTGGGATGCTTTAAAAGATGCAGATATCATTGTAACTGCATTTGGCGATATTGCTGCTTCTGTTAAGACTGGTGATCGTTTTGGTGAAGTTAAGTTAAATGCTGCTAATGCCAAAGAAGTCGGTAAGAAGATTAAAGATAGTGGCTTTAAAGGTATTATTATTAATATTTCTAACCCTTGTGACGTTGTTTCTCAAATTTTGCAAAAAACGACTGGTTTTAAAGAAAATAGAGTCTTTGGTACAGGAACATTTCTTGATACAGCTAGAATGCAAAGAATTGTTGGGGAAAAATTAAACCAGGATCCTCGCAATGTTGAAGGCTTTGTACTTGGTGAACATGGCTCATCACAATTTACTGCTTGGTCAACTGTTCGTGTTAACAACAAGATTGCTTTACAATTGTTTAGTGAAGATGAACAAGAAAAGATTAGTGAACAATCAAATAAGAATGCATTCTTAGTAGCTAAGGGCAAGGGCTACACAAGCTATGCTATTGCCACTTGTGCTGTTCGCTTAGTTGAAGCTGTCTTTAGTGATGCACGCTTATATTGTCCAGTTTCAACATACAATCCAGAATTTAAGACTTACATTGGTTATCCAGCTATTGTGGGTCGTGATGGTGTTGAAGAATTAATTCCATTGAAATTAACTGAAGAAGAACGCAATAAACTTGCTACTTCAGCTGATAAGATCAAAGAAAACGTGGATAAACTTAGTTAATACTGAAAAATTTATATATTAAAA